>CAZKEG010000021.1:0-12042 GCA_964551715.1 uncultured Thermodesulfobacteriota bacterium | reverse complement strand
ATTACGAACCGGTTCCAAGATCCAGTTGGTATTAATACCCAAGAGATGAAGCAATTCACGCCCCATGAAGGTCACTTCACAAGTGTCGATACCGTAGGGACAAAAGACCGAACAACGACGACATTCACTGCATTGATAGTAGTAATAAAACCACTCTTTGATGACATCTTCGGTGAGTTTTCGGGCCCCAGCCAACCGGCCAAAGATCTTACCTGGAAGAGTAAACTCACCCTTGTAGATTGAACGCAGCAGCTCAGCCCGTAGGACCGGCATGTTCTTCGGATCACCCGAACCAAGGAAATAATGACACTTGTCCGCACAGGCACCACAGCGAACACAGATGTCCATGAAGAGCTTAAAAGAACGATGTTTCTCCAAACGTTCTTTTATGCCCTCTAAGATGATTTCGCGCCAATTAGAGGGCAATTTCCAATCATCATCTAAAGGAGACCATTGCCGAGGATTAGGAAGCCCTAACTGCTCTACAACCTGGGGCTTACCCGGATAACAATACCGACCAGGCTTTATCTCCACCGGGGTATCCATCCAATCCGTTTCCGGTGGAGTCCAATCTATAGAGTCAAAAAGCTCTTCGGGTTTTGGAAGCTTTGCCATCGCATTCCCTCTCTCAATTATTTATTCTCTTCACCGGCTGTTTCGGTGGCTGCCGCTTTTTTCCTTTCTTTCTCTTGTGGACAATCTTCATCTATAGGTAGACCGGCCTCAATCATAAGGTCTCTAAAAGTTTCCTGATATTCACAATAGCTCTTAATTTGCGCCGGCTTATTCCAAGGATTGATATGACGCTTGGCTCGGCTGTTGTTAGCCAAATTACGGGTGGGGCTGAGGAAAATACCCAACATATGGACCAACTTGCTAAAGGGGAAATAGGCCATCAAACTGCTAAGGAAGAAGAGATGCACATAAAAGATAGAATGTACTTTAGGCGGTTTGGGGCTGAAGTGAATCAGACCCATAGTAAATTCTTTAACCGCCGTAACATCTATACGATAAAAATACCTCATCAACATACCAGAAATAACCAAACCAAAGATCAGAAAGAGCGGTACATAATCAGAAGCCAAGGAGATATAACGAAGCCTGGCATCAGCCAAACGACGCAAAAAGAGAAAAGTAAGACCAGCCAAAATAATGACATCAGTCAAATAAAGATGAGGTAAACCTATATGGAGGAAACTATCAAGGGCGTCAATAGTCTGAATAATCTTGGGAACCGGATAAGAGAAGAAACGAAAGTGACGAATTAAGATGATGAAAAAGGCATAGTGAAAGGCAATGGCGCCCAACCAAAGCCACTTATAAGAACCATATATTAGATTACGCCCCTTTATCTCGGCCTTTAAGTTTCTAAACAGAGTACGGAAACAAAATACTTCCAAAAACATCCTCAAGACTACTTCAAAGTTGTTGTAAGGAGATTCCAAACGACTTCTCTTAATCCAAGGTAGTGACTTCTGTTGACCACAAGTAGTCACAATACGAAAAGGGACAGGCACCTTAGCCCACTCAACAACGCGGTATACCATTCCTATAAGAAAGATAAGAAAGGCCGCATAGGGGATAATAACCCCAAAGAGATGATATAATCCGGCCAACCCAACCCCTAAGTAAACAACAAAAACAGACACAATAACTACGGCAAAGGCGAATACGACACCCATTTATTGTACCTCGCTTTTAGACATATTTATTGTTGTTGCGGTGGTATTCCTTCCCTCTCGTCATAAATTACATTGGCTCTGCGCAAAACCATAAAGAGCCGCTTCTTCCATTCTTCTACCTTCAAATGGTAAAGCTTTTCTCGACAAGCCATATATACATCAAAGGAATACATTCCTATCTGATCAATCTTATCCTCTAACTCTATATACTCTTCAAAGAGATCCGAAGTCAAATCATTTTTTAAGACTTCACGAATGGCTCGCTTGAGCGACAAAACAAAGTTTACCGCCGCTGAGGGAGAAAAATCTTGGACCGCTCGCACCCTTACGATTCGATCCACAAAATATTGGATGCGTTCGCCGTCAAAATCTCCCAGGATCTCATCAAGCAGACCCTCAATCCCCTCAGCGATCCTTTGACCTACTGGATTTTCAAAACGATCTTTATTCTTACGCAAGAAAGCAGCCGCTTGCGCCGGATAAGTATCCAAAATGAAATGATACCAGTGATCTAAAACTTTCTTTCTTTTTTTATCAATAAGTTTTTTTAAGCTCACAATTACTCCCCGTGCTTTGTCTGTGTCTATCTGTGGCGACCTTTTAAAAATTTTAAGACAAAGTGTCAAGTCAGAATTTTCAGCTATTTTCCCCGTCTAATTTTGAAAAACTCGTGCAAATTAAAATTCCAGGCCTCAGACGAGCAAAAACCCCTTCTTCGAGTCAATAGAAAGCCCCTTCAAACGATAAAAGGCCTTTTTCTTCTCTGAAGGCCCGAGTTTGGCCTTGGCCAAGATCTCTTCCAGATAGGCGATAGTCTGGTCATAGACCTTGCGATCCACCGGATAGGGATGACCATCTTTTCCGCCGTGAGCAAAGGCATAACGGGCCGGATCACGCCTTGAGACCGGGGCCTCATAGATTAACTCTGAAAGCAGGGCCAGGGCCCGGAGAGATTTTGGCCCTAGACCTCGCACCTCAAGGACCTCTTCAAATTTTTTCGGGGCCTTCTCATAAGTGGAAAGAAGGACCTTTTCTATCCCTTTAGGCAGGAGATCAGCTTCAGTCAAGGAATGGCGACGCGGGAGCTCAAGACGAGTTATCTTCTTTAATTCTCTTAAGGTCTCGCTAGGAGGAATCTTAGAAAGCTCGGTAATGACCTCCCGCGCGGATTTACTCTCTTTGGCCACCAGATTCAAGACCTCTCCGGCCTTTTTCTGGCTGACAATTCCGACATGAGGTTCGCAAACAAAACTCTTTACCTTCTCCCCAAGCCAGTGATAACGCCGGGCATACGAGGTCTTTTCGTTCATCCCTTGCTGAATCACCGCCCAGGCCCCACTTTTGGTAAAAAAGAAGACGTGGTGATAGAGATTAAACCCGTCTTGAAGGGCGGTATTATCTACCTTGGCCGCCAAGCGACTGGCTCGGATGAGCCCTTTAAATGAATCCGGAAGGGCCGCCTTCTCCGCCCAAAAAGCAATTTCATCCGGGGTCTTTCTTGAGGCTCGGGCCTTGCCCCCACAGATAAAGATTCCGGCCTCTAGGGCCACGGGCTTCAGGCCCTCTTTCAAGGCCCCGCAGACCGTGGTGGTCAACCCTGAAGAGTGCCAATCAAAGCCCAAAACGCAGCCAAAGGCCTGAAACCAAAAGGGATCGGCCAGACGCTTAAGAAGCTCCTCCGGCCCGAACTCCTCGATCACCACTAAGGAAATGGCTCGGGAGAGCCTTACCATGCGTGAAAACAGCCAACGTGGAGCTCTGCCACCGTGAAGGGGTAAATCGGCCACACCCGTGCGTCTCATGGACGTTCCTCAAAGGCCTTGGTCATTTCCTCAAGCACCTTCTCTACCACCGCCCGCGGCTCTTTGGCCTCTCTGATTGGTCGCCCAATGACCAGATAATCCGCCCCGGAGAGAATGGCCTCATAAGGGGTAGCGATACGGACCTGGTCTTGAGGGTCTTTGGCCCATTCCGGCCTGATCCCTGGGACGATGGTATACAAATGAGGAAAGACCTCTTTGACCGCTGCCACCTCTTTGGCCGAACAAACCACACCGTGACAACCGGCACGATAGGCCAGGTTGGCCAAACGTAAAACAGCCTCTTTTATATCCCGGCTAAGCTCCGGAGAATAGCCGATTTCCATGAGATCGGCTCGGGTATGGGAGGTAAGCACCGTCACCCCAAAGACCTTAGTCCCGCCTTCCACCGCCTCCACACACCTTCGTACCGCCTCTCGCCCGGCCAACATGTGTACGGTAAGGATATCGACCCCGAGGAGGCTGGCTGTATGTGCTGCTCGACGCATGGTATGTGGAATGTCATGGAGTTTCAAATCGAGAAAGATATCAGCGGGACTTTCTTCACGGATCATCTGAAGGACCGCTGGACCCTCAGCGATAAAGAGCTCTAACCCCACTTTAAAGACTCCGACTAACTCGCCCAGGCGTCGCACCCAACGCTTGGCCTCGGTAAAATTGGGTACATCTAGGGGAAAAATGAGCCTCTCTTTGGCCTCCATCTATCCCTCGATCTCAAAATTTAGGGTATTCTGCCAGGGAAATGCGCGCAAAGCAATTCGGGGCCCCGAAGAGGCTTTGGTTTTATCCTCCTGATCCCATTCCTCAAGGGGAACTCTACCTCATCGGAACCATTCACCGGGCACCGCAACTGGCTCCCTTCCTCGAAGATTGCCTTAATAAAATCAAACCCGAAATCATTACCGTGGAGATCAGCCCCTATTCCCTCTGGAGGAGAAGACGAGAAAGTGACCTATGGCTCAAAAGATTTGAAGAGTTGCGTCGCAGGCTCCCTCCGCAAGAAAGAGATCACCCAGCCCTCATCCTCTATAGGGAGGCCCTTAAGATGCCCTATGAAATCAAAGTTGCCCAAAAATTGGGACAAAGGCTTGGTATCCCGGTCATCCCGATTGACAGCAGCAAAGTAGCCAAAAGTTGGCTTGAAAGACTGGTTTCTGGGCTTTCTTGGGAAAACTTAAAGGCCCTCACCTATGAAGAGAAAGAGCGTTACGATTTGAGACGAACCCTGAACTTAGTAAACTTTTACCTACGGATAGGGTTTGTCCCTCCCAAGGACGAAGAAGATCTCTTTCGGGAAAGAGTAATGCTTCGTCGGCTACGACGGATCTTCCAGAGAAAAAGGCCTGTGGTGCATATCGGTGGTTGGGAACACCTCTTTTCCCTGGCAGAAGCCCTTGAAAGGGCCGTCCCCATCTTTATAAGTAATTTATGCTTTTCTTTTTAATCCGAATCGTTTGCCGAAAATTTAAAAAAGCCGATTGAATCACAATCCGAGAGGTATCAAAGATGAAACGTTTAATAATCCTTTTGATCTGTGTCTGGTTCCTTTCCTTTTCTTCGGCCTTGGGAAAAGAAATGTCGGCCGAAGAGATTGCCTGGGCAGTCTATAACCGCCCGGTAGGCAAAGACTCGGAGAGTTATGTCCGTATGCTCCTCATCGACGCCAAGGGGCGACAGAAAGAACGACGCATGTATGTAGCCGTCTTGGATACCAAGAAGGTCCGTAAGACCTTTATTCGGTTTTTGAGTCCCAAAGACATTACTGGCACAGGCTTTTTAGCCCTTGCTTACACCAACGGCAAAGAAGAACAATTTCTCTATCTACCGGCCTTGCGTCGTACCCGCCGGATCGCTGGCTCCTTCCGTTTCCACCGCTTTGTAAACTCTGACTTTACCTATGAAGACTTGGAAAGGCATCATCCCCAAAAATATCTCTATCAACTCCTGGGCGAGGAAATTTATAAAGGTAGCCCTTGCTATCTCCTAAAGACCTGGCCCAAAAAAAGAAAAGATTCGGCTTATGGCTGGTGGATACAATGGATCACCAAAGACAGTTTTTTACCGGTTAAGGTCGAATATTATGATCATCAAGGACGGATCTGTAAGCGCTTCTTGGCCTTTGAATGGAAAAAAATACAAGGCTACTGGACCGTGATGAGGTCAGAGATGGCCGATCTTAAAAAAAATCACAAAACGGTTCTCATCGTAGAACAAATAAGATATGATCTGGGCCTCGATAAAAAAATCTTTACCCGAAGGAACCTGGCCCACTGGTAAGGCGTCTTGTTCAGACCATTTTGGTGGTTTGGATAGTTATAGGGGCCTTGGCTTGGCCTCTAAAGGCCGTCGAAAATCCGCTAAAGTTCAAAGGTGAATTTTGGGCCAGAGGCACCGTAGATCTCAAAAACGAACACCCTTATGAAGACCTGACCTCAGATCACGAAACTTTACTCTTACAAGTCGAGGGGGCTTCTGCTTCTTCCTTTTCTTTTAAAGGCGGTATGCGCCTTGACCGACTGGCCTTTCGTCGTGGAAGCTCCCGAGAAGATACCCGTCTTGACCTTTGGGAGGCCTACCTATGTTATCAAGGCGAGAATTTGGAGATTACCGTTGGCCAGCAAATTATTCGCTGGGGCAAGGCCGATGAAATGACCGTACTTGATAATCTTAATCCCCAAGATCTTCGGGAGCTCCTGACTCTGCGGCTTGAGGAACGCAAACGTCCTTGGCCTTGGCTGAGAATCCAATATTTTACACCTAATTTCACTTTTGAAGGGGTCTTTACTCTCTGGCCAGTCCGCCATTTGAAAGACGACATGGGGACCGATTGGGCGGTCTTTGATCATTTAAAGACTCAATTGGAAAGTAATCCCCTTTTTGTCGACCTCAGCCGATCGCTGAGCCTTAAAAAGGAATACCCAGGACCTTCCCTGAAAGAAGCCGAATGGGGCTTACGGGTTAGCGGTACGGTAGCCACCCTCGATTGGGAAATCTCCTTTCTCCATGCCCACAATCGGTCCTTTTATTATTATGTAACCTCTTTTCCCATCAAAGGCCTTTCTCTAAAAGACCCCTCAAATCCGGCAAACGATCTTCTGACCCAATTATCCAACCTCAAGATCAGCGGGACAGAGATCAAGGTTGGGCTCCCGCAGGATAACATTGTAGGCCTTGCCTTTGAGACCACCTGGCGAGATATGGGCCTGCGCGGGGAGTTCGCCTATCATACCGATCGAGTCTTCCTAAAAAGAGATCTCTCCTCGGTACGTAAAGGCTATTGGCAATATGTAATCGGCTTAGATTACCAATTTCAAAATGGACTCTATTTCAACCTCCAGTTCTTACAGCAACGCATCCTCGGTTGGAATCAAAAGATACTCTTTGATCCCGAACTGGATTCAAGTTTGTTTTTACGGATCTCGAAGAGTTTTTGGCAGGACTTTTTTGAAGTCCGGCTAGACGGCTACTACGATTTGACTAGACGAATGTACTATTTAAATCCGGAAATACGCTATCAATGGCGAGACAACCTAACCTTCTTTGGTGGCCTCCATCTCCTGGGCGGAGCGAGGGGTTCTTTTCTTGACGTCTATGATGACAACGATCAGGTCTATTTTGGACTAAAAGCTACTTTTTAAGTAAACATGAAGCCATTTAGAAAACTTGTCCTCGATCATCCGATCCTTTGGGGTCTTCTTATCCTTATTTTCGTCCTCGGGACCCTCTGGTCTTGCCTTCACCTCCCGATAGTGACCTCTACCGATGCCATCATCCCCAGAGATAAAGAATGGCGATTTTATGAAGAATTCCGGCAACAATTCGGGGCTGACGATGCCGTAGCCGTGGTCCTGGCTGCCCCGGATGTCTTTTCTCCTTCTGTCCTTCGTTATATCCGACGCCTAACCTCCGAGTTTGAAAACATCGAGGGAATAGAAGACGTCCTTTCCCTCACCAACGTCGAAGACATAGAAGGGGGAGAAGAAGACTTTATCGTCAAACCCCTTATCGGAGAAGAGATACCCGAAGACCCAAAGCTCATCGACACTCTCAAAAAGCACACCCTTAAAAACCCCCTCATCATTGGAAATTTGGTCTCAAGAGACTTTAAGACCACCCTGATCCTCCTTCGCACTGCCTACCGCGGAGAAGACCTAGGGTTTGAGGGGCGGCTTATCAAACGGATCCGAGCGGTCCTCAAACAAGCCCCACCCCCTCCGGGGATTGAGCTTCATCTTTCCGGTTGGCCGGTAATCAACGTCAACATGGCCAGTTACATGAACCGGGACCTCCTAATCTTCATCCCCACCACCTTTCTCTTTCTATGCCTTTTGGTCTTCTATTTTCTTCGCTCCTTAAGGGCTATGGTCGTCATCGCCATCGTACTTGATCTTTCCTTAGCCGGGGCCATGGCCGCCCTCAAGTGGGTAGGTGGGGCCTTAAGCCCCATGACCTCCATCCTGGCCCCGTTGATCATGGCCCTGGCCTTGGCCGACGGTGTCCACGTGGTGACCACCTATTTCAAAAAGATTGCCTCCACCAAAGATCCATCAGAGACAACCCATTATGTACTCGAAACGGTCTCTGAAACGTGGCGTCCTTGTTTCCTGACCAGTCTGACCACAGCTATCGGCTTTGCCTCTCTCATGGTCAGCCACGTCCCTTCTATTCGCCAATTCGGCGGCGCCGCAGCCATCGGGATGTTCATCGAATACTTTTTCACCTTTACCCTTTTGGTCTTCTTCCTTCCTTGGATTGGTCGCGGAAAGAGGGGAACTCCTCCCTCTCGTCTCTTGGTCGAGCCCATTGTAAAAAGTTATCCCTCCTGGACCAAAGTGGCCTTGGTCCTCTTTTCCATCGCCACTTTGGTCAGTCTTTATGGTCTCTTTAGGATCAGGGTAGATAGTGACGTGGTGGAATATTTTCATTCTTCTACCAAGGTCCACCAAGACGCTGTGTTTATTGATAAACATCTTGGTGGTGTTCAGACTATTGAAATTTCTCTTCAGGCTCAAAAGAGCGACTTCTTAAACCCTGAACTCCTTGCCAAGATAGACCAAGTAGCCAATCACCTCCGAAAAGATCCGCTGTTTAGCGAAGTAGTCTCCCCGGCGGAGTTTTTTAAGCTCATGAACCGGGCCTTTCATGCCGACGACCAAAAGTTTTATATCCTTCCGAGACGTCGCGATCTCTTGGCTCAGTATCTCCTGCTTTACGGCGGCACCGAGCTTGAACACTTCCTTGACCAAGACCAGACCTGGGCCAGGATCTCAGCCAGGACTCCGGTCCACAGCTCTGAGCAACTCAATCACAAGATGAGGGAACTCTATGGCTATTTAGAAAAGGTCTTTGGGGATGGGGCTGTCCAATACAAGATTACCGGAAAGACCTATTTGGTGAACCGGGTGGTCGATGAAATCGTAAGATCCCAGACAGAAAGCCTCACCATTGCTGCCGTCCTCATCTTTGGGCTCATGTTTATTGTGCTCAGATCCCTTAAAATCGGCTTTCTTTCCGTGCCCCCAAATGTCTTTCCTATCTTGGCCAACCTGGGCTTTATGGGGCTGGTAGGCATACCCCTTAATACCGCTACAGCCACCATCTCGGCGGTGGCCATCGGTATCGCCGTAGATGATACCATCCATTTCTTAGTGCGTTATCAAGAGGCCAGGAGAAATCTTGATCCTATAGAGGCGGTGCGTGAGGCCTTACGCTCCAAAGGTCTGGCGGCCATTACCACTTCTTTGGTCTTGGTGATCGGTTTTTGTATCCTCTTGGTTTCAAGATTTATCCCCACGGTCCAGTTCGGGCTCCTTTGCGCCATTGTTATGATCTGGGCACTCTTGGCCGATCTCTTTCTGCTTCCGGCCCTCATCAAAGTAGGGCGCCGACTTTTCTAAGATTCTTTTACGGAAATAGCCTTGATCTTCGGAGCGGCCCGAAGGAGTTCCAAGGCCTTTTGATAGATGCCCTCTGGGGTGAGGCCGTATTTCTCGCGTAAAAGGGCTGGAGCTCCGTGTTCGATAAAGATATCCGGAAGCCCAATTCGCTTAACCGGTACCTGGACCCCGTACTCGGCCAAGGTCTCAAGCACCGCCGAACCAAAGCCACCTAATAAGGTGTTTTCCTCCACGGTGACCACCCGACCGATCTGTTTGGCCAGGGAGACGATCAATTCTTCGTCTATAGGCTTGGCAAACCGGGCGTTCACTACCGCTACAGAGAGGCCCTGCTCAGCCAGTCTCTCTGCTGCCTCAAGTGAAGGATAGACCATATTACCGATGGCCAGAATCAGGAGGTCTTCTCCTTCGCGCAAGAGTTCGGCCTTACCGATGGGGATCTCTCTGAGTTCCCAATCAAGGCTTACCCCTACTCCAGACCCTCGGGGATAACGTACAGCAATGGGGCCATTGTGTTTGATGGCGGTGTAGAGCATGTGCTGTAACTCGTTTTCATCCTTCGGGGCCATGACCACCATATTAGGCACCGCCCGCAGATAGGTGAGATCAAACTGCCCTTGGTGCGTAGGGCCGTCTTCACCGACGATACCACCACGGTCGATGGCAAAGACCACGTGGAGATTAGTAAGGGCCACGTCATGGATGATTTGATCATAAGCCCGTTGGAGAAAGGTCGAATAAATGGCACAGACCGGGATCATCCCTCCAAGAGCAAGTCCAGCGGCAAAGGTGACGGCGTGTTGTTCAGCAATACCCACATCAAAGAAACGGTCAGGAAAATGCTCTCCAAAGGCCTTAAGCCCAGTCCCAGTGGGCATGGCGGCGGTAATGGCCACCAATCTGGGCTCCTCTTCACCCAAACGGACCATCACCCGTGAGAAGACATTGGTATAGGAAGGGGGTTTAGCCTTGCCTTTTTTGGGACGCCCGGTAGCCACCTCAAAGGGACCAAGACCGTGAAAACGCTCCGGCTCCTCCTCTGCCGGTGGATACCCCTTACCCTTTTTGGTAAGCACATGGACCAGGGTAGGCCCTTCCAGATTCTTTACGTTTTTCAGGGTCTCGATGAGGGTCTCGATATTGTGCCCAGGAATAGGACCTACATAACGAAAGCCCAAGGCCTCAAAGAGCATTCCCGGAGTGAGAATGCACTTCAGGGCATCTTCGCTCTTCTTGATCACCGAAAGAAGGTGTTCTCCTCCAGGGAGATAGGTGACCAGGCCTTCAAGATCGCGTTTGATCCGACGGGCCACACGCCCGGTAAGTTTTCGAGAAAGATAGGAAGAAAGGGCCCCTACGTTGGGGGAGATGGACATTTCGTTATCGTTAAGGATGACAATAAGGTCCTTCTTGAGGTGCCCAGCATTATTAAGGCCTTCAAAGGCCAGCCCTGCGGTCATAGAACCATCGCCGATGACCACCACCACCCGACCTTCTTGATTAAGGAAATCCTGAGCGGTGATTAGCCCCAGGCCTGCCGAAATAGAAGTACTGCTGTGGCCGGTATCGACGATGTCATGAGGGCTTTCCGAACGCTTTGGAAAACCGGCAACCCCTCCATATTGACGCAGGGTGTGAAAATTATCCCGACGACCGGTAAGCAGTTTATGGGCGTAGGATTGGTGACCTACATCCCAAACGATCTTATCCCGGGGAGAATCAAAGACATAATGAAGGGCGATGGTCAGCTCTATCACTCCTAAATTAGGGGCCAAATGCCCACCATTTTCAGCCACGGTCTTGACGATGATTTCGCGTAATTCCTCGGCTAATTTAGGGAGTTGAGAAAGCCGTAGTTTCTTTAGATCCTTTGGGCTATCAATCCCTTCAAGGAGCCTTTCCATTCTTATCACCCCTAAAGAGATTTTATTTAGGGTATCATCTTCGGGGAGGCCCTGCAAAAGCTAACTTTGGGCCTCAAGAAGACCTTCGGTGGGGCGAACGAGGATGTATTTCTCCTCAAGGTTTATCTCAAGGATGATCTCGTCGATCATGGGCAGATAAAAAGTCTTTCCTTTAGGCGGTTTGACTTCTAAGAGATCATAGGGACCAACGGGCATAAGGCCCTTGACCGTCCCGATCACTGTCCCGTCTTCCAGACGGACCTCAAGCCCAAGGAGTTGGTAGTGATAAAACTCGTCTTCCTCTAAAGGAGGAAATTCGTCTAGATCAGCCCAGATCTCTATATCATGAAAGGCCTCGGCTTCTTCCCGAGAGGAGATACCTTGAAACTTGATGAGGAAGCCTCCGCCTGGTGCTGGTCGGACAGACTCGGAAATTAAAGGGATAAATTGATCCCCTTCTCTTCGATAAAAGCAGGATAGATTCCAAAATATATCCTGGTTTATCAAATAGGGGAGGATTTTTACCTCCCCCTTCATACCGTGGGCCCGGACAATCTTTCCCACTCGTATCTTTTTAGACACAGAGGCCGGGCCAAAAGATTATTCGATAATTTCAAGTACCGCCCGTTTGCGAAGCTTGGTTGAGGCTGCACTCAAGATGGTCCGCATGGCGCGTGCTGTACGGCCTTGTTTACCGATTACCTTCCCGAGGTCTTCCTTGGCCACCTTGAGTTCAATC
>CAZKEG010000020.1:0-12055 GCA_964551715.1 uncultured Thermodesulfobacteriota bacterium | reverse complement strand
CTCCTCCTCTTGGATTATTAAAATTTTACCCTTACACAAAATTTTTCCTGCCCCCATGGCTTGCCTCGCTAAAACATGATGAGCGAAATACTAGAAAGGTTAGGCCAAAGTGGCAAGTCCCTGAAGGAGCTAACCCAACCAACGGGCTAGTTTTCGAGCCAGTTCTTTACGGTTAATGGGCTTGGTAATGAATCCATCCATGCCCGCCTCGCGGCTCTTTTCCTCAAAATCTCTTATGGCATGGGCGGTCAGGGCCACAATGGGTTCTTTGATGCCCCCTTGGCGCAAGAGTTTGGCCACCTCAAGGCCGTCTAGTTTGGGCATCTGGATGTCAAGCAGAAAGAGATCAAATTTCTCTTCTAAGGCCTTTTTATAGGCCTCCTCGCCGTCAGCTACACTTACCACCTCAAGCCCCAATTTTTCCAAGGTCTTTTCAAAGAAGTGCCTGGTAACTTCGTTGTCCTCGGCGAGGAGGACTCGGCCCTTGATGGAGACCGTCTCTTGTTTTTGGTCTTCTGGCCTTGTCTCTACGCGCTTAAGAGGTAAAACGACGTGAAAAACTGAACCCTTGCCCAGGCCCTCACTCTCCGCCCAGATCTCTCCACCCATGAGCCTGACCAATTGACTTGAGATGGCCAACCCCAAACCCGTGCCACGGTAGGGGTGGTCGAAGCGTTCCTCCGCCCGCTCAAAGGGAATAAAAATTCGTTCTAAATCCTCTCTGGCAATACCGATACCGGTGTCTTTGACCTTGAAATGGACCCAAATTTGATCTCCCTCTTCTTTCTCCAAGGAAACTTCTAAGCTTACCCCGCCTTTTTCGGTAAACTTAAGGGCATTAGACAGAAAGTTGATCAGGATCTGCATGATCTTTGAGCGATCAGCCTCTACTTCTACTCGAAGCCCGGGATCAAAGGCGTAGGAAAATTCAAGGCCTTTTTTCTCGAACTCATGCCTAAAAAGGGCCACACATTCTTCAATGAGTTGTAAAAGGGGAAATCTCTCCAGCTTCAGCCATTCCCGACGATTCTCTAGGCGGGCAAAATCGAGGATATCGCTGATCATACTCTGAAGGGTCTGGACCGAGCCCTTAAGGTTGGTTAGATACCGCCTTTGTTCCTCGGAAAGGGGGGTATCTTCCAGGAGTTCGGTCATGCCCAGGGTGGCCACCATGGGGGTTCGTATTTCGTGGGAAATATTGGCCAAGAAGGCGGTTTTAGCCCGACTGGCGGCCTCAGCCCTTTCGGCTTCCTCTTGCCATCTCTTAAGGGCGGCTTCCAATTCCTGACGATAGCGGTTGAGCCTTTCGACCAGATGGTTATAGGCCTTGATCAGGGTTTGGACCTCTTTAGGGGCCACCACCTCGGGAAAGGGTCTTAATTTCTCTGGAGAGACCTCCATACGATGGGCCAAGGCAAGGATGGGATTAGTCACCGCCCGGAAAAAGAAGGCCAGGAGGAAAATGACTAAGAGGATGATGAGCACCCCGCCGATAAAGAAATCGGCCCATAGCTTTCGCATAAACTGTCGATAGTGCGAGTCGTCGATGATCACCTCCAGTTTGCCGATCTTTTGACCGTTCTCATCCACGATGGGGACGGCCATGACCTTCCCCTTCAACTGTCCTTCCTCTATAGTCAAAATCTTCGGAGAATGAGGAGGCAAAGGACCTTCGCGGGCCTTTTTTAAAAGGAGATCCATCTCACGTATATCTTCAAAAATAGGGGATTCCACCCAGGTCACCCGCACGCCCTTGATGAATTCGTATTCGAGTAGACCTCGGGCAATACGCCTAACCTCTTTTTCGATGCGAAGTTTCAAATGAGGGACCAGGAGCCTGGAGGACTGGAGGAGCAAGAGATGGATGGTCTTCTCCCTCTCTAAGGTCATCTCCCTCTGCAAAAAATAGGTCCCCACCGAGGTGGCCAAGAGCAAAATCCCGGCGATGATCACCAAAATGAGGACTAAAAGGATCTTTAAATCGAGCTTGGCGATAAAATGGGACCTGGTTTTCATCGACCTGAGACAAAGACAATACGTTTTAGAATTGGATTCGGGAGATCAAGGAACAAACATTGCCAGGTCTCTTTATTAGCAATGATACAGGCCCGGCGTCTTTCAAGATCTAAGGAAAGGGCCAGCCCCAAAGAGATCAGCTCGGTGAGATGGGAAACAGTAAGGACCTTTCTCTCCCTGGCCAGGATTAAGATCCTCTTTATCTTGGGGACCATCCCGGCGATGTAAAGGACGTCTAACCTCTGATGCAAGAGATTTTGAATAACTAAAGGCCCAGTGGCCACTACCTGGCAGTCAAAGAGGGTATCTTTTTGAAATTCTTCCAATACCACTTGGTTGACCAAATTTTGATCCTGAAAGGCCGTCCTCAACTTCGGAGCCAAGATCAAGACCCGAATGACCGGTCTTTGTCTGAGGCGTTTTTCAAGGCGTACGAAACGCTTAAGGAGCTCAATGGTCAGCCGGGCCTTCTCGGTCTCTACCGTGACCAAGGTCCCGGCCCAAAGCAATTGCACCCAGGCCAGGAAGGCGATCATGGCCCAAAAAACAAGAAAAAAGTACCGCTTTCGATCCTGTCTTCGAAACGTCAAAATCGAAAACGTACTCCTAGCTCGAGGTAGCGTCCCTGCTCCCGATAATCCTCAGGCACCCCCCCAAAGGAAGAAGGGTACCGAATATCAGCGTCAAATAGATTGGTCACCCCAAGCCAAAGGGTGGTGTTTTCAGTCAGATCGTAGAAGATTTTGAGGTTTACCAGGAGATAATCTCCTAGCTTGGGTCGGGTATCAGGTAGATAACCATATCGGCGGGTCAGGTTATATCTTTCCCGCCATCTTGGGCCAACGTAATTCCAGGAAAGATTGATCTCCCAAGGCCGGCGCGGAAAGGAATAAGAAAAGATCCCTCCAGCCAAAACATTGGCCACGTAAGGGCGTGGTTCATCGAATTCATTCTCTCCCCATTGGTAACTGGCAAAGAGATAGAGATCCCATTGTTTCCCAAGATAACGCCAAGAAAATTCGCCACCCCATACGTTTTCATCTCCACCCTGTTGATACATCCAGCCGCCAGCCCCACCGGGATTGCGCCTCCCAAGCACATCTCTTAGCCACATGCGGAAGAGACTCAAACTAAAACGATGGCGAGGATGGGGTTTAAAGATGAAAACACTCTCGATCGAATCCAGTTTTTCCGGCTTGAGATCGGGATTACCCCTGACTATAGGGGAATGGTCATCATAAAGGGCATCAAGGTCTGGCACACGAAAACCATGACCATAAATAAGCTTAGAAATAAACTTCGGAGAAAAACGGTGTATCCAGACCAGACGAGGGCTTAGCTCCCCGGAAAAACCTTTGTATTTATCAAAACGCAGGCCCAGATTGAATTCGTCTTCTTTAGTAAACTCCCACTGATCCTGAAAAAAGACGGCCCAATAACGTTCGGTGACCTGGGGCCATGGAGACCTCTGAGGGGCCATCTCCGGCAGAGGTGGCAGACAGGTAGACATATCTGTTGGGTCCAAACAGACCAGTTGACGATTGATCTTGGCCTCGGCTGAACGAATACTGTTTTGGGAAAATTCAAGACCAACCAAGAGATGATGGGTCGATAAATCACGTGAGAGGACCAACCCAGTGGTATTTTCCCTTAAACGGATCTTTTCGGCCACATAGGTTGGATACGGAGACGGGGCAATGGGGTAAAGTTCTCCGTCTGGATCAGGATGGAAGAAGTGAAATGTCCCGTAATTGACCAGATCTTGACGCCAATTGGTATAGAGTTTTCCGGATATATCATAAGGTAGTTCAAAGTCAAAATTTATCCTGGCCCCAAGCCAGGTTGCATGATATTCAGGAGAGTCAGTCTTTCCCAGGCGGTCATTCAGGCCGTAATAATGGGAATTGGCCACGTAAAACCGAAAGAGGCGGGCCTTGATCCGCCCTAAGCGAAGCCGGGCTTCTTGCCAATTGGTATCGTAATGGGTATCCACCGTACCAGGGTAGCCATCGGCATCGGCCTTGACGTAAATCTGGTCGCCATTGGTGGTCACCGCCCCAGCGCTTAGTTGAAAGCTACGATTTTTTTTATCAACTCCCAAGGAAGTAAAGAAACGGGCTGTGTCAAAGACCCCGTAGGCCCCGCCTATCTCGCCGCCTTTGTGCCAGTGTCTGGGGATCAGGTTGACCACCCCACCCACGGCATAGGACCCATAGACCGCAGAGGCCGGACCGCGAGAGATCTCCACCCTTTCCAGGATATCAACTGGTAGAAAGCCAAAGAAAGAAAGGGCGCGACGGGTAAGGAGGTAATTGATCGGCTGTCCATCCCAAAGAAGAAGGATGCGTCGGTCAGAATAATTACCACGTACAATAAGATGATAACTCCCGTTACCTTCCTTCAGGACTTCAAGACCTGGGACAAAGCGTAACAGATCGGCTACCGTTACCGCTCCGCTGCGTTCGATCATTTGGCGGTCAAGTACGGTAAAGGAAGAAGGGATCTGATCAATGTTAAGCCGCGAACGGGTGGCTGCTTCGGTGGCTTCGGTAAGAAATTCTTCCAGACTCCTGGTCTCTTTTGTCTCTTTGACCGCTAAGACTTGAAAGGGAAAGACGACCCAAAGGGCCCACAATAAAATCCCCAGGCGGATCAAAAACATCTACGGCTCCAACGTTAAACAGCAGCCTTATAGCCGCCCTCAATCAAGTTTCTGAAGGGCCTCCTTGATCCGGTTGATCCCCTTGAGGATCTCTTCTTCGGTATTGGCAAAGGAGATCCTCAAGAACCGATCTTCCCCGAAGGCGATCCCTGGTACCGTGGCCACCCTGGCTTCTTCAAGTAAATAATCGCCCATCTCTAAGGAACCCTTAATCACCTGCCCTTGTGGGGTCTTACGACCGAAATAGGCCGAAAAATCAACAAAGGCATAAAAGGTCCCCTGGGGCCTAGACAGATCAAGGCCAGGAATCTTCTTCAGTTCTTCGTAAAGAAGGGCGGCCCGTCTCTTAAAACTCTCTCTCATTTCAGCTACACAGTCTTGCGGGCCGGTCAGGGCCTCGAGGGCTGCCTTTTGGGCAATCGAAGTAGCATTAGATGTGCTTTGCCCCTGTATCCTGGCCATGGCGGCGATGATCTCCTTGGGACCTACAGCCCAGCCAATACGCCAACCAGTCATGGCGTAAGTTTTAGAAACACCGTTGATCATCACCGTCTGGTCTCTCAGATCCGGCGCGACGGTGAGTATGTTTTCCGGGCCTTTGTCATCAAAACGAAGGTGGTCATAGATATCGTCGGTCACGATAATAAGATCCCTTTTCCGGGCCAATGCCGCCACACCTTCGAGAAATTCGGTGGAATAAACCAATCCTGTCGGATTAGAAGGGCTGTTCAAAAAGATCCCTTGAGTGCGTGGGGAAAGGGCCTCTTCCAAGGCCGAAAGCTCCGGCTCAAAATTATTCCCTTTGGAGGTCGGAACGATCACCGGCTTGGCCCCAGCCAGCTCAACGATCGGAGGATAAGAGACCCAATAAGGGGAGAGGATAATTACTTCGTCTCCGGGTTCAAACAGGGCCTGGGCCAGATTGAACAAGGCCTGCTTGGCCCCACAGGTAACCACTACCTCTTCGGGAGCATAATCAAGGTGATAATCTTTCTTGACTCGGGCACAAATGGCCTCCCTTAGTTCGGGTATCCCGGGCACAGGGGTATATCGGGTAAACCCTTCTTCCAGGGCCTTAATAGCCGCGGCCTTAATATGGGCTGGCGTATCAAAATCCGGCTCTCCGGCGGAGAGATTGACGATATCTATCCCTTTGTCCCGCAAGGCCTTGGCTTTAGCATTAATGGCTAAAGTAGCCGAAGGTTTAAGTTCCCGCACTCGACTGGCCAGCCTTTTGGTCATGAGTATGCCTCCTTTCGTAGACTACCTCTTTTAAGAATAGTCCTTGAGGCGGAGCCGGAGGCGGGGCCAAAGAACGATCTTTAGCCTCCATGATCTGTTTTAACTCCTCCGGGGTCAAACGATGAAGCCCCACCTCCACCAAGGCTCCAACGATATTCCTTACCATATAGCGCAAAAAACCCCGGGCCGAAATTTCAAAACGCAACATATTGGCGATGCCCACCGCACGCTTAAGGTTGACACTATAAACCGTGCGCACCGTAGTCCTGATATCGCTTCCGGTCTTACGAAAACTGGCAAAATCCTTCTGCCCCAGAAAAAGCGGTAGACAGGCCTTCATGGCCTCAAGATCAAGTTTTTGCGGCACCCACCAGGAATAAAGCCGCCAAAGGGGATGACGAATGGGGTGATTATAAATCTGGTAAAAATAAGTCTTGTGCTTGGCATCATACTGGGCGTTGAACTTGATCGGGACTTCTTCGACCTTGACGATGGCTATGTCCTTCGGAAGGAGGGCGTTTAAGGCCCGATGAAGGTCCTTGAGGGGCATCTTGTTGGTGGTCAAAAAATTGGCTACCTGCCCCAGGGCATGGACCCCGGCATCGGTACGACCGGCAGCCCGTAACTTGATTCGGTGCCCCAAAAGGCGGGCTAAGGTCTCCTCTAATACTCCTTGGATAGTCGGTCCGCTCTTTTGACGTTGCCACCCAAGGTAATTAGTACCGTCATAGGCAATAGTCAGTTTGATATTGCGCATGGATTATGGAAAAAGCGGCGGTATTCGGAGCCCCAGATCCTCTGGCAGGCCCAACATCAAGTTCATGTTTTGGATGGCCTGCCCACTGGCCCCTTTTACCAGATTGTCTATGGCGGAGACAAGGATTAATCGTTCGGTGCGTTTGTCAAGGATAAGACCAATGTCACAGCGATTGGTCCCCTTGACATGGGCGGTGTTGGGGAAGGTCCCTTCTGGAAGGATACGAACAAAGGGACTGTCGGCATAAAAAGAATTTAATTCTTCCCAAATTTGGGCCTCAGAAACACCTCCTTCAGGCTCGGCATAAATGGTGGCCAAAATACCGCGATTCATGGGGACTAAATGGGTGGTGAAGTTTACCTTTAGGTCTTCCCCAGCGGCCTTGGATAATTCCTGTTCGATCTCTGGAGTATGGCGATGCTTAGCCACATTATAGGCCCGGAAACCTTCGTTGACCTCACAATAAATCAGGGGGAGTTTGGCCCCACGCCCTGCCCCTGAGACCCCGCTCTTGGCGTCGATGATGAGACCTTGGGGCTTGATAAGCCTAGCCTTAAGCAAAGGGATAAGGGGCAAGAGACTTGCCGTTGGATAGCAACCGGGATTGGCGATTAACCTGGCCCGAGGAATCTCTTCGGCATAGACCTCAGGGAGGCCGTAGACCGCTTCGGGCAAGAGCTCAGGGGCCTGATGGGGACCATACCAGCTCTCATAGACCCCTTGATCATGGAGTCGAAAGTCAGCCGAAAGATCAATCACCTTAAGACCGGCCATCAAAAACTCTTTGGCCATTTGGGCCGCTGCCCCGTGAGGAACGCACAAAAAGGCAAGATCTGCTTCAGCGGCGATAACTTTTGACTCTGGGGGGATGAACTCTAAATGGGCATATCTTTCAAGAAAGGGGAAAATTTGGCCTATTTTTTGACCGGCTTCTTTGCGTGAGGTGACAACAGAGACCTGGACCTCAGGGTGGCCAGCAAGGAGCCGCAGGAGTTCCAGACCGGTATATCCTGTGGCCCCTATGATGGCCACCTTGATCATTCAAACCTCCAGAAACTAACGCTTGGAGTATTGCTGACCGCGACGCGCCCCGCGAAGACCGTATTTCTTCCTCTCTTTGACCCTGGCGTCTCTGGTGAGAAAACCGGCCTTCTTGAGCGAAGGACGAAGCTCTTCGTTGTATTCTACCAAGGCCTTGGCAATGCCATGACGGATGGCCTCGGCCTGGGAAGACTTACCGCCGCCCTCTACCGTGCAGATGACATCGAACTTGCCCAAGGTGCCGGTGAGATTAAAGGGCTGTTCGACGATATGTCTAGCAACGATATTGTCTGAAAAATATTGGTCAAAGGGCTTTTTATTGACGATAAATTGGCCACTGCCCGGCACAATCCAGACCCGAGCGATGGCGGTCTTTCTCTTGCCCGTAGCGTAAAATCTCGGCTTTGCTTCGACCATAGTCCTTACCCTCTCTTAGAATTCTAAAGGTTTGGGGTTCTGAGCCTGATGCGGATGATGAGGCCCTCGATATATCTTGAGCTTTTTGAGCATCTTACGCCCAAGTCGATTCTTGGGCAACATCCTCTTTACCGCCAGTCTCAAGACCTCTTCTGGCTTTTTCTCAAGCATCTTCTTGGCTGGAGTAAGCTTGATTCCACCCATGTAACCAGAATGCCGCCAATAGATCTTCTGATCGAGTTTTTTCCCGGTGAGCACGATCTGCTCGGCATTAATGACCACGATAAAATCCCCGGCATCGACATGAGGGGTAAAATCAGGGCGGTGTTTGCCCCGCAAACGCTGGGCAATCAAACTAGCCAAACGCCCCAAGACTTTACCTTTGGCGTCGATTATATACCACTGACGTTTGACCTCTTCTTTTTTCAACATCGGGGTCTGCGAGGTGAAAATAGCCATCCTCCCACTCCTTTTTCCACTAAATGGCCCTGTCTCTTTAAAAGATGGTCCGGAACTTGTCAAGGAGTTACTCCATTTTAAAGCCCTTCTCCGCTTTTTGCACTCCTAGTCCTATTTTTCTCAAGAGTGCTTTTCGACAAGGCTAAAGTCCCAATTAAGAGATTTAAATGCACTTTGTATTCCTTGTTGATCAAAGGTTTCAGGAAAAAGAATCCGTTCCTGTTTTCCCTGGAAAATGGAAACGAATCTTAAAACGCCCCATTCTTATCCGGAATTTCTATCTCAGACTTTTCACGATTGTATTATTATCACGAAATATTAAAATAAGTTTAAAATCACCTTTGCCTCTGGGAAAAAATAATGGGACTTCCGGCCAAAAAATGGAATGAAAAAAGTTTTACTTACCAGGACTATCTTAATTGGCCTGACGAAGAGCGTTGGGAGATCATCGAGGGCCGGGCCTATGCCATGAGCCCTGCCCCTTCCCTTAAACACCAAAACGTCGTGAGTAATTTGCACATAAAACTCAAAACCCATCCTGAAAACCACTGCTACACAGGTCTTGCTCCTACAGACGTTGTCTTTGACGAAAAAAACGTGGTTCAGCCCGATGTTTTCATAGTCTGTGATCGTAGCAAGCTTAAAGAACAATGCGTGGAAGGCGCTCCAGAGGTGATCTTTGAAGTGGTTTCTCCGGCAACAGAAATCAAAGATCGCAGAGAAAAGCTTCGTCTTTACGAACGTTTCGGAGTGCAGGAATACATTCTTGTTTATCCAGACAGGGAATATGCCGAATTATACCGCTTACAAGAAGGAAAATATCCTGCCCCGGAAATAGTGAACTGGAATGAAGTGCTCAAAGTAGAATTCCTTTCGCTAGAGATCCCCCTTTGGGAAATATTTGAAAAACCTCTGCCAGAAAAAGAAGAAGCCAGTCAACCGTCTCCCCAGAAAGAATCCTAAAGGTCTTCCCATCATACTTTGGCAGAAAGGCTTCTAGTAAGATGGGTCTACAAAGTAATTTAAAAAGTAACTCTTAACCAAGATTGTAAAATACCTTTTGAGGATTGATCTTCAGAGGGAAAAATAGCTCTTTGCATACGGAGACAAAATAGTCGTCTGTCATGCCGGCCATAAAGTCGATTACTATCTGCGGAAGGGTAGTTTCTTCACGATAGCTTTCGTCCATGGTGTTAAGAAAATCTCTGAAGATCGGTGCTTCTTGCCTCTCTTTCTCCAGATCTTCCAGGCACTTGGCAAAAAGCTGCCTGAAAAGATTTCTTATTTTTTCCATTTCGCTTTTTACGGCGGGGTTGAGATAGATCCGCTCAAGATTGAAATTTTTGAGCCTGGTAAGGGCCTCGGCTACTTCCTGCCTGAAACCAACCGCCTCTTGACCGAGACTTTGCTGGATCAAATCTGTAACCAGTCGATAAACAATCTTTCCGTTGGTATCTCCCAGAATCTTCCTGCATTCTTTGGGAATATCCTCCCGCCTGATGAGGCCTACTCGAATAGCGTCTTCGATATCTCGTCCGATGTAACTAATGGTGTCAGCCAAACGAACCACACAGCCTTCCAGGCTCATAGGCCGTGGCGAATAGTGCTCTTCGTGGAGGATACGTTCGACTTCCTGGTCTAGATCGACAAAAGACTTTTTAGTCCGATCCGGAGAAAGGCTGTATTTGTTGCTTTCGCCGTCATGACAGAGAATACCGTCGTAAACCTGAAGGGTGAGGTTTAGGCCTTTACCGCCTCTTTCCAAAAATCGTAGCGTTCTTACACCGTGAACATTGTGTTTGAATGGCGGGAGACCATGTTCCAGCGCAAGCTCTGAGAGAAAAGCCTCGCCGTCATGGCCGAAGGGCGGGTGGCCTATGTCATGGCCCAGGGCAATGGCCTCGATCAGGTCTTCGTTTAGCTGAAGAAAGCGGCCTATGGTCCGCCCAATCTTGGAGACAAGTTGGACATGCACCAGACGTTTGGTGACATGGATATCCCGAGACAGAGAGAAGACCTGCGTTTTGTCGAGATAGCGAGTATAGGCCAGGGAATGCACAATCCGGTCGGCGTCAATGGAAAAGGGCAGCCGGTAATCCTCTGCAAGAAGCGGTTCCTCCCGCTCTCGCAGGGCCTCTGAATCTTTAGTGGCCAGAGGTGAAAGTCTCTCGGAGACCAGCCTTTCAAGCTTTTGTCTGAGACTTTTCATGAGCTTATCGCTCCCTGCTTATTTCAGTGAAAGTTCCCTGTTTAGATTATACAATCTCCAGTTCATTAATCTTCCTAAAAAATGCAATAACTCTATCTTTTTCCATTAGAGGAAAACGCGCACTCATAGAAATTTGTGCAAGCTTGTTTAAGCCAAATTTAAACTCCGGAAACTCTTTCAAAATCGGATCAAATTTTTCACGAATTTTTGTTTCACATTCGGATAAAGGTATCTTCTTTTTTAGCCTTTCATCATCAAAATAAAAATATATTTCTATCCCGTCAAACTTCACATTTATTTCTATATCCAAATCTTTATAAGTCAAAAGATCTTCAAATAATTCTTTGAAAGAGTCTTGTTTAACGTAAAAATAAATATGCCTATTTTCTACTCCCGTAATAGGATGTTTCCATTCGATTTTATAACCCTCTTTTTGTAAAGCCTTCGCTAGTTCCTCAACTAAGATAACCCTATCTTTCAATGCCAATAATCCTGCAATAGATTCCTCAATAGGCTTTTTCCAATAATTGAGAGTTATTACATAAGCTGGTTTTTCATAGCTTTTTCTATCTCCTTTAAAATCGAAACGAGGTGAACGAGGACTGGTCTCACTTTCCCAATTTTGAAATTCCACTTCTAAGTCAGCAAGCTTGAAAACTTCGTCACAAAACCTTCTAAAGACTTCAGCATCATTTGCTCTTGCTTTCTTTCCAAATGGAATTTTCTTCCTTCCCCTTCCAGTAATATTTGGATCTGCATAAAAGAAAAATACTATATCTACATTATTTGGATCATCGTCTAAAGTCATAAGTACAACATCTATTATTACAAACGCATCTAAAATACCTGACCTTTTATATGCCTGATATTCTTTGAACTGTCTAGGATAATCTGTTTCAACCCATACATCCCAGCCTAATTGCTTCAAAGCATTTAATATTCTGTCTCCTATTTCATCGATTGCTAAGATTGCCGAGGGATGCATAAATTTCTCCTTTAATTAATAGGCTAATATACGGTTTTTCTCTGATAGTTCATTTTGTATTAAATATTTCCCACCTATCTTTATACTTTTTTCTCAAAGGTCCTATATTTATGCCAGGGATTTTACCTGGTTTTAAGCTGCTTCCATATAATTCTTTGTCTTCTAAGATTTCTTCCCCTCTTGCTATAAAATATTAAGGGTGCTCAACATCATTTAAAAGAACAAATACATAAATAAAATCTTTTCGAACTTTATCTGGATGAAGTA
>CAZKEG010000019.1:0-12244 GCA_964551715.1 uncultured Thermodesulfobacteriota bacterium | reverse complement strand
TCGACGGAGCTTGACCTCGTTTAACTCATGATCTCCACGGATGAGGATAGCCACTGGCTCCTCGTCGATTAGATAGAGCAGGGTCTTGACCAATTTAGAAGGCGGCACGTCGAGGAAGGCCGCCACCTCTTCGACACGTTTCAGACCAGGGGTAGCTACCTTCTCTAAAGGTTTTTCCTTCTCCTCAGGATAATCATAGGAGGCTACGGCCTCGGCCAATTCCAGGTTGGCGGCGTAGCCACAGGCCGGGCAACTGACCACGATGTCTTCTCCGGTCTCTGCCAGGACCATAAACTCGTGGGACTCATGTCCACCGATGGCCCCGGTGTCAGCCATGACCGCCTTAAAACGCAGGCCGCAGCGGGAGAAGATGCGTTCATAGGCGGTGTACATGGTCTGATAGGAACGATTAAGGCCTTCATCGTCTACGTCAAAGCTATAGGCGTCTTTCATGATGAATTCTCTTCCCCGCATAAGTCCAAACCGCGGACGGATCTCATCGCGAAATTTGGTCGCTATTTGATAAAGGATGAGGGGAAGATCTCGGTACGAACGGACCTCCCGACGAACCAGATCGGTAATCACTTCTTCGTGGGTAGGGCCGAGACAAAAATCATGGTCCTTACGGTCCTTAAACCGCAGGAGTTCCTTGCCGTATTCCTCCCAACGCCCGGATTCCTGCCAAAGCTCTGCCGGCTGAACCAAGGGAAGAAGGACTTCCAAGGCCCCGGCGCGATCCATTTCTTCGCGGACGATATTTTCCACCTTACGCAGGGCCCGAAGCCCTAAAGGGAGAAAACTGTATATCCCTGAAGCCAGACGGCGAATCATCCCGGCCCGAAGCATGAGTTTATGGCTGATTACTTCGGCTTCAGCCGGATCTTCTCGCAGGGTGGGTAAGAAATATCGGGAAAGCCTCATCGCATTCCTCCTTGCCAAATTGTCCCCAAAGTATAAGCCAAAAGGCACACAAAACAACGGCTTTATTGAGTCATACCATAACTGAATCCTTGTGGGGCAAACGTTTAAGAAAAAAGAAAAGATTCACTCAATGGGTCTAAAACCGGAGGCTAATCCTTTTAAAAAGGATTTCGAATGGTCAAAGAGCTAATCTTCCTCTTGGCGAGCCCGCTTGGATTTCTAAGAAGGCCTCTCGGAAAAGCTTTTTAGAGCTTTGTGACGAATTACGGGCCAAAGAATGCAAGCTCCCCGAAGGCTTCAAGTTCGCGTGAGGAGATCCACCGAGAGCGTCTCGAACGCGCAAAATAGCAATCTTGTCGGCGGGGCCCCTCCGGGCTGGGGCAAACTCGTAATGTCGAAATCATCTAGAATCACTTCAGGCATATTCCCGATAGATGAGGTCGTGAAGGGCCGGGCGAAAGGCCTTGATCTTGGTATTTTCCCTCGTGGGATGAACCCGATTGGTCAAAAGGACAACGATCATGGCCTTTTCTAGATCAATCCAGAAGGAAGTCCCGGTAAAACCCAGGTGCCCAAGGGCCTTTCGGGAAATAAGGCTTCCGGCACTAGAGCCTTCTGGACTAGGGCGATCAAAACCAAGGGCCCAGGTACCAGCTTCATCCTGCCACTCCCAAAAAGTTTGAACCAAGTCTCTGGTAAGGAAAGAGGTTTTTTCTCCTAGATAGGCCAAGAGGAATCTCTCAAGCAGGGCTAAGACCGCTTCTGCTGAGCCAAATAGCCCGGCTTGACCGGCCACGCCGCCGATGACCCACGTGTTTTCGTCATGGACTTCGCCGCGAAGGAGCTTCCCCCGCCAGGGACAGATTTCCGTAGGGGCCAAACGAGAAACGTGAATACCTTGTCTACGAGGAGTAAACATGAGTTCAGGTCTTTTTTCTTTAAACAACAGCTCAAGAGTCTCTTCAAAATAAAGATCAAGCCTCTTTCCGCTTACCTTGGTTATCAATTGGCCGAGCAGGAAAAAGCCCAGATCACTATAGATCTGTTTTTTACCCACGGGATAGGCCGGGGGTTCGGCCAAGATCCAATCTTCAAGGAGTTGGCTACGGTCTTCAAATGAATGGGTGATGAGTTTGGCAAAGTAGGGCCGATGGGCGGGGAAACCGGCGGAATGAGAGAGTAAATGGAAGAGACGTACTTCGCGAAACCATGGTGGGGCCTCGAAATAATCCGCCGGTCGGCTCTCAAGACTCAAAGTCCCTTCGCTTATGAGGCGCATCAGACAAAGGGTAGTGGCCAGAGGTTTGGTAAGAGAAGCCAGATCATAAATGGTTTCAGGATGATTGGCTTCAAGCTTAGGTATCCAGGCACGCC
The DNA here is from genome assembly GCA_964551715.1 of uncultured Thermodesulfobacteriota bacterium. Classification (GTDB taxonomy): domain Bacteria; phylum Desulfobacterota; class Thermodesulfobacteria; order Thermodesulfobacteriales; family Thermodesulfatatoraceae; genus CAZKEG01. The sequence goes on along the minus strand of CAZKEG010000019.1, from coordinate 9,949 downwards.
AACCAAAGGCCTCAAGCCAGATTCGCCCTTCCTTCCAAAGGGCCAGGACCGCTCCGGGAAAGACCCTTTCCGCCACCCCCCGGGCCATCATGGACCGAATCGTCGGTTTAAACCTCAAGGGATCGACGCGGTTTGACCTCAATTTGTTGGCGAATCTTTCGGAGTTCTTCAAGGTCAAAGAGATATTTTTCTCCACAAAAGTCACAGGAGATCTCGACTGGTTGTCCTTTTTTGATTAATTCGTCGATTTCTTGGGGCCCCATGGCAATCAAGGCCCGTTCTGCCCGTTCCCTGGAGCAACGACATCGATACTGAAGGGGCCTGATCTCTAAGATTTCGACCTGCTCAGGACCAAAAATGCGCTTTAAGATTTCCTCCGGGCTTAGGCCTTCCCGCAGGAGGGTGGTTACCGGTGGTAGATCGAGGAGGGCCTTTTCGGTGGCGCTTATCTCTTCCTCACTTGCCTGAGGCATGGTCTGAATCAGAAAGCCCCCGGCAGCGGCCACGGTATTATCCTGCTTGACAAAGACCCCTAAGGCCACGGCCGAAGGGATCTGCTCAGAGACAGTCAGGTAATAACTCAGGTCCTCGGCAATCTCACCGGAGACAAGCTGAGTTGAGCCTTGATAAGGCTCTTTGAGCCCCAAGTCCCTGATCACAGAAATAAATCCATTACGTCCTACGGCCTGGCCGACCAAAAGCTTGCCTTTTTGAGGAGTAAGATGAATGTGAGGCCGCTGGACTAGCCCTCGAACATTACCTTCGGCATCGGCCTCAGCTATGATCTCCCCTAAAGGCCCGCCGCCGTTTATCTGGATCATGACCCGGCCTGTCTTGAGATCAGCCCCGAGAAGGGCGGCTGCGGTAAGGGCTCGGCCTAGGGCTGCGGTGGCCGTAGGAGAAGTACGATGGCGATTCCTGGCCTCCTCGACCAGGTCCTTGGTGTCTGCGGCAAAGATTCGAAAGGCACCGCTTTGGGCCAGACCACGAACTACGTAACTCACCCTGGCCTCCTAATCTTGGGTAATGAGTCTTGAAAGTTCTTCCGAGCGCTTGGTAGCGGCTTCTACCGCTTCCATAACCGTAGCGGAAAAGGCCCCTTCAGCCATGGCCTTAACCCCGGCGATGGTCGTCCCCCCGGGAGAGGTGACCATGGCCTTTAATTGATATGGATCGCGCTTGGTCTCTTTCATCAGTTTAGCCGTCCCAAGGACGGTCTCCACCGCCAATCTTTCAGCCACCGGCCTGGGGAGGCCTACCTTTACCCCGCCATCAACCAAGGCCTCGATGAAGAGAGCCACAAAGGCCGGCCCACTGCCGGAAAGACCGGTTACCGCGTCAAAATAGACCTCAGGGAGTTCCAGACATTCACCCAAGGCCGAAAGGATCTCTCTGGCCAGGGCCAAATCTTCAGCCGTGGCCCTTTGGCCAGGGGTATAGGCCGAAATCCCAGAAAGGACCAAGGCCGGGGTATTGGGCATGACCCTAATAATCCTAGTCCCTTCGGGCAAACGTCTTTCCAGAAAAAGCAAAGGAATCCCGGCGGCAATGGAGATGATCAAATGATGCGAAGGATCGACCACCGGGGAAATCTCTTCTAAGACCCCGACAAGTACCTGGGGTTTGACCGCTAGGATAACGATTTCCGCCTCTTTGACCAGGGCGGGGTTGTTTTCTAAGGTCGTTACTTTATAGGTCTTGGCCAAATAGTCCCGGCGTTCAGGCAGTGGTTCAGAGACCAAAATTTGTTTCGACTGGACGGTCTTTGAGGCCAAGAGGCCCTTGATCATGGCCTCGGCCATCTGCCCTCCACCGATGAACCCGAGCTTCTTTTTTAACGCCATAATCCCTCCTTCGGGCTTTTCCTAGGCTATCACGCCTTTTTCTTGTATGCAGCTCACCAAATACCCGCGTGTCTTAATAGGACGATTAGATCGAGGACGAGATTATCGCCGCAAAGTGGCCTTAAGACGCAAGGGATTTAATAACAAATCAAGGGCATCAAGGATATTAGAGACTAAAATATTGGCCACAAATAAGGTCTCGCGCGCCACACCCTCGTTTAGGAGCACCGCTACGCCTAAGGCTGCGGCCTCGAGCATAAGGGAGTCATTTCGCCCGTTGCCAAAGGCCACTACCTTATCTTCCCCAAGCCCCTTAACAAATTCCAATTTGGCCTTGTCCTGATCTCCTTCAGGCAAGATGGTGATCTCACAAGGGCTGTCTTTCAAGGCTTCCTTGACCTTACCAAAGGTGTCAGCGGTGATTACATAGATCTTGAGCTTGTCTGCCAGTTTTTCTAGGCGTTCCTTCACCCCAGGGATGAGGTTACCATCCACCGCCATGGTGCCGTTGAAATCCATGACCAGGTATTCCAAATAAAGTTCTTCTCCACCAGGGATCTTTACCTGGATCATTTGGCCCTCCTCAAAGTTCTATTCGTCTGATCCGGGCGGCATGACACTGAATGTTCACCGCCACCGGCAAACTGGCGATATGTGTGGGAAAAGTCTCGACATGAACGGCCAAGGCTGTGGTCCGCCCGCCAAAACCAAGGGGCCCAATGCCCAGACGATTAATGGCTGAAAGGAGTTCAGCCTCAAGTTCGGCCACCTCTGGTCGGGAAGAAGGAATCTCTAAGGGGCGACACAGGGCCTCTTTGGCCAATAGAGTTGCCTTTTCAAAGGTACCGCCAAGCCCTACACCCACTATCACCGGAGGACAGGGATTAGGGCCGGCCTCCGCCACGGTTTCCAAGACAAATCGTTTGACCCCTTCAAGCCCTGCCGCCGGAGGAAGCATGCTCAATCGACTCATATTTTCGCTGCCACAACCCTTGGGTAAAAGGGTTAATCTAAACTGGTCTCCCGGAACTAGCTTTAGGTGAATAATGGCCGGAGTATTGGTGCCGGTATTTTTTCGCGTGATCACATCAGTCACGGACTTGCGCAGGAAACCTCGCTCATAGCCCCGCTTTACCCCTTCGTTGATAGCCTCCTCAAGCCCCTTGACCCGCACTTCTTCTCCTAGTTCGACAAAGACCACCGCCACTCCTGTATCCTGACAGATGGGCAGGCGTTCTTTTCGGGCAAGGAAGGCATTTTCCAAAAGGATATCTAGGGTCTTACGCGCTAGAGAAGAAGGTTCCTTCGCTTTCGCCTGACGTAAGGCCTCTTCTACCTCCAAAGGTAGATCACAGCAGGCCTCAATTACCCCTTGGGCCACAGCTTCAATAATCTTCTCGCGGGCAATTTCTCTCATAGCCTTTCGCTTAACATAGGAAGACCAAACGGAAAAGGGGTTCTTAAGCCACCTCCTTTTTCTTTGAAAATTAAGAACAAATCTTTTATTACTTACGGAAATGCAAATCCTTGCCTTTCAAGGGAGCCCCAGAAAGGGCGGAAACACCGATCTTTTACTCGATGCCTTCCTAAAGGGGGCCAAAGAAGCCGGGGCCAAGACGGAAAAAATTTATCTGGCCAAGGTCAGGATTACTCCTTGTCTAGAGTGTGGTCAATGCGATCAGACCGGAATATGTGTCATTGAAGATGATATGGCCTGGATTTACCCCAAAATCGAAGAGGCTGATCTTATCGTTATTTCTTCTCCGGTCTTTTTTTACAACCTTACGGCTTATACCCAGGCTTTGATAGAAAGGGCCCAGGCCTATTGGGTTCGAAAATACATCCTAAAAAAGCCGCTTCCTTTGGGAAAAGAAAGGATTGGTCTCCTGTTCTCGGTAGGAGCCACCAAAGGCCCTCGATTGTTTGAAGGCATGATCCGCGTGGTGCGCTATTTTTTCAAGGCTATTTACACCCGGTACGAAGGTGGGCTTTTTTATCGAGGAATAGAAAAAAAGGGGGCCATCCTTGAACACCCAACGGCCTTGACCCAAGCCTTCCATCTGGGCAAATCGATCAACTTTCCTCCTGCAGAGTGGCCTGTGATCAGAAGCCTTTCCCCTTGATCTAACCCTTGCGGTCGAGACAGAGTTCTACCACCATCTGGGTCCCGTCAACCTTAAAAGGCATGGCCATGCGCTGGCTCTGACAGAGAGGAGTCACGGTGTGTTTTTCGCCAGTGATGATCACCGGTACAGCGGCCTGGAGGGAAATACCTTGTTGCTCAAAACGCCATCTAAAGGACCCGCAGATTTGATTGGCTAACTCTCCGGCGGCATCTCGAACCTCTTCGTCTATTTCCGTCGGGGTAATGCCAAAAAGACTAGAAACGATCTTGAAGATACAATCTTTGGTGAAGGTCACAGTAAGCATCCCGGTGAAGCCGGAACCGGCCAAGCCATTTATGGCCGAAATCTCCCCCAAGGCCTCTGGTTCCTTCCGGACAAAGGGTTTTCCGGCCTCTGGGGCCTTACCAGTATAAGCAGAGATTACTTCTTTGACCGATTCTTCCAGGGCCTCAAAGACGGTGATGCCCATTGATGCCTCCTCATATTGACGCGGTCTCTTAATTCTTCGGAAAAAATTGATCTTTTCTTAATAAGAAAGGCCTATGAGAAGGCTTAAAGCTTCTTTACTCGAAGCCGAAAAGATATGGAGCAGTTTCTATCTACCAAAAATCTCCAAGGAGGAACCAATGAAAGGGTTAAGACATGATAATCTTTCTCTTCGATACAAAATCTTGATTCCCTTCCTTGCTGCTGCTCTTCTTCTATCTCTTATCTCCCTTTGGTACACCTCTTTGGCTACCAAACGCTTAATCTTGCATGCGGGAAGAGAACAGGTCTCAGATAGTGTTTCCACCCTTAAGAAGAGTATCGATGAGGCTTTGACTGCAGAGACAATTCTTGTTCATACTGTTTCACAAATAAACCATATTCAACAAGATATAGCTTCCAAGGATCGTCAGAACTTGTTGGAGTTAGTAAGACCTATTCTCAAAAAGGCCAAGAAGCATTCCGGACTTGATTTTGCCCTCCATTTTCACACCCCAGATGGCCGCTCCTTTTTGCGGACCTGGAATCCCGATGATTACGGAGACGATCTTACCAGCTACCGCCCCATGGTGGCCGCTATTCTTCAAAATCACCAGCCCGAAGAGGGAATCGAGGTCGGGCATCTTGGCTTGGCTGTCCGAGCCATAGCCCCTATTTTTTATCGAGGTAATTATGTTGGGAGTGTCGAAGCCGCTATTCCCATGGAAGAAATTCTCCGTCTGGCCAGCGGAGAAGAAGACGCCATGGCCGCTTTTGTAACTCCAGAGACAGCTCGTCTTATGAAGGAAGACCTATTGGGAGAGTCGATAGGAGACTTCCGGCTGGCCTCTTCTTTTAAAAAGATCAAACCAGGGATCCTCACTTCAGAAATCCTTCAGCAAGGGCTTAGGGAAAAAATAGAAAAAATGTTTAAAGACTATGGCCTTGGCCTTCAACCCATCAAGGACTTTAACGGTAATACCATTGGTGTTTTGGTCGTAGGGCGAGACCTTTCCACTCTAGCAGGCTTGGCGGCTATGACCATCAGGCAGAGTCTATTGACCATGAGTCTAGCCTTTTTAGTAGCTCTAGCCATGGCCCTTTGGCTGGCTCGTACCCTAAGCCGACAGCTTTCTCTGGCCGTCCTGCGTATGGAAGATATTGCTCAGGGAGAAGGGGATCTGACCAAAGAACTCCCGGTCACCGGGCAGGACGAAATGGGCAAACTCTCCAAGGCCTTCAATCTCTTTCTTGATAAGCTACGTCGATTAGTCAAACGCTTGAAGGATCAGGTAATCCACATTGCCCAGACCTCAGACAGACTGGAGGACGCCGCCCGTGCCTTAGAAGAAGGAGTCAATCTGGTCGAAAGTCAAACCGACCGCATTGCCGATACCAGCCGTTCCTTGGCCGAGCGGACGGATGAAGTCCATCAGATGATCACCGAGATGGAACGGGCGGTGGCCGAAATCTCGCAGCAGACCTCCAATGCGGCCAACATTGCCAATGAGGCCCACGAAAAGGCCCGACTGGTGGCTCAGGTAATCGAAGAACTCGGGCAGGGGTCTAAGGAGATCGGTGAGGTAGTCAATTTTATTAACTCCATTGCCGATCAAACGAATCTCTTAGCCCTAAACGCCACCATCGAGGCCGCTCGTGCGGGAGAGGCGGGCAAGGGTTTTGCCGTAGTGGCCAACGAGATCAAAGAATTGGCCAGACAAACCGGCGAAGCCACCGAAGACATTGCCCAGAAGATCGGGGGTATTCAAGAGGCCAGCGATCGTGTAATCCAGTCCATCCAGCAGATCTCGGAGGTAATCTCCCAAATTAGCGAGGTCTCCGGGACCATCGCTGCCGCGGTCGAAGAACAAACGGCCACGGTCTCCGGAATCTCTGAAAACATGACCAACGTGGCCCAACAAGCCGAAGGGCTCTCGGCCCTGGTGCCGGAGATGAAGAAAGCAGCGGAATTGACCAGAGAGAGTATGAACCGGGTAAAAGAAGAACGCGAAAAACTGGCCGAACTCTCCGAGACCATGAAAAAATTGGTCAACCAGTTCAAGACCTAGACTAAAAGCCCTTGCGAGGGCTTCTCCTCGTAGGGGCTGCTTGTTTTTGATCTTTTATCGGTAAGATTAATGTGTCAGGCGGGCTAATTTACGTTCGGCACGGACAAACTTCAAGGGATTTAGAGGACGGCCCCAATAACGTATTTCATAATGTAGATGAGGCCCGGTACTACGGCCCGTATTACCTAAGTAGCCGATGATATCCCCTTTGTGGACCCGTTCCCCACGTTTGACTATATATTTACGCAAATGCCCATAGACCGTTAAATAACCATGCTTGTGTTTGATCTTTACGTAGCGCCCAAGGCCTCGCTGATAACCCACCCGATAGACCACTCCATCGGCTGTGGCCCGTACCGGTTCTCCGTAACGACCTACAATATCGATTCCGGCGTGAAAGGCCCGTTTGCCGGTAAACGGATCTCGCCTAAAACCATAATATGAAGAAATATACCCCTTGCACGGTTTGCCTATGGGGACCTTTTGGATCATGCTCAAGTATTTGTCCATCCTCTTCAGGAGGGCCTGGTACTCCTCCCGCGGAGGCAAATACGGACCACCTTGACCCCTTGGCGGTAAAGAGGCCAATTTCTTCACGTAGCGTGAAAGCCCAAGCTCAGAGATAAGCTTTTTCATCAAGGTGGAACGCTGTCGAAGGAGCCCCACGGCGTTCTGCAAAAGTTCTTCTTTTTCTTTTTGTAGTTGGTTAATCTGGGTCTCTAATTCCTTTTCATGCAGCTCAAGGGCCACGATCTGACGTTTCAAATGGTCTATCTCCTGTTGGAGCTGACGATTACTCCAAAGGAGGACCGCCACCAGGACGAATAGAAAAATGGCCAGGGTAGAAGTTCCCAAAAGGGCGACGGTCTTGATGCTTGTAGGGTTATTTGCTTCGTCTGTTTGAGGTAGCACAGATAACCCCTCTCTCTTTTCCATGCCCCGGAGATTGCCAGAAAGACCTTCAAAAATCAAGTATTTTGTGCTTGAGTTGAAATTTATGGAAACAAAAGAAGAACGTATTTGGTTGGAAGTAAGTATCAATCTTTCTGAACATCTGGCCGATCCCGTAGCCAATTTTCTGATCGAGCTCACCGGCCACGGGGTCAAAATAGAAGACCTTGAACCTCACCCCGAAGAAGGTCCTCGAGTTCGTGTCGTGGGATATTTGGCTCCGGAACAGGCTGAGACCGGCCTTATCAAAAAGCTTTATCAATATTTGGCTGAACTCGAAGAATTATTTCCCGGAGAAGTCAAGCTAGATGTCGAAACTAAACCCCTGCCAGAAGAGGATTGGGCCTGCGCCTGGCAAGAGTACTTTAAACCCCACAAAGTCACCAAACGCCTAGTGATCAAACCCTCTTGGGAGGTTTATGTCCCAGAAAAAGACGAAATAGTCATCGAAATAGACCCCGGTCGGGCCTTTGGAACCGGACGTCACCCTTCGACTTATCTCGTCCTCCAAAGACTAGAGACCCTGTTTGAAGAAGTTTTTTGGCCCAACGGGTTTGAACCCTACACTCTGGACCTCGGCACCGGGACAGGCATCTTGGCCATAGCCGCGGCTAAGCTAGGGGCCAAAGAGGTGGTAGCCATTGACATCGATCCCGAAGCTGCAGAAGTGGCCAGACAAAATGTCTATCGGAACCATGTCCATGAAAAGGTCTACGTAAGTACCACACCGGTCTGGGAACTGGCCGATTGTTTTGATCTCATCATGGCCAACATTGCCTCTTATGAATTAAAGCTCCTGGCCGAACCCATTGTCTCTATCCTTCATTCTGGTGGACGTTTGTTACTTTCCGGTTTCTTAAAGAAAGAAGTCGAAGAACTCCTTGAGACCTACATCTCTTTGGGGCTTAGACTGGTTTATCAGGCCATTGACCCCGAATTTGAAGAATGGGTGATGCTCGATCTCAAAAATCCCTAAATCGTTTTCTGGCCCAAGGCCTTAGCCCAGGGGCCTTGATCTGGCTTGACGAAGGAGAGGCCCATCACTTGATCCACGTCTTGCGCCTAAAGGAAGGGGCTCGGATAATCTTGATTGACGGTGGCGGGCATGAATACCTGGGCGAGGTACAAAGGATTAAACGCAAAGAGGCCAAGATCTTAGTTCTCAAACTTTTAAGAAAAGAATCTCCACTTGAACGAGAGATAACTCTCCTCCTCCCCTTACTCAAAAAGGAAAACACCTCCATGTTGGTAGAAAAGGCCGTGGAATTGGGTTTGAAGAGGGTGGTCTTATTGATCACCGAAAGGACCGTGGTGCACGGAGAACAAAGGCTCCGAGAAAAACTAAACAAACGGGCCCTTCAGGCCTTAAAACAGTGTCGCCGCCTCTGGGCCTTGGAGATAGAAGGTCCAATTTCCCTTCAAGACCTGAGAGAGGAGGCAGAACTCAAAATATTGGCCTATGAAGGAGAAGAAGAACGTAGTCTAAAAGAAGTATTGGAAGGCTTTTCGGGAAGGAGTTTGGCCTTGCTTTCCGGGCCAGAAGGAGGATTTGTGAACTCTGAAGTTGAATTCTTACGTAACAAGGGGTTTATCCCTGTCTCCCTTGGGCCTTATATCCTGCGGGCTGAAACCGCCGCCTTTTATCTGATGAGTGTGGCCCGGTATACGATCTTATAACTTCTTGAAGGCCAATCTGGTAAACGTTTGATTTAGGCCTCTTTCAGGAGTTTCTCGACAAAGGCTGGCACCACTTTGGTAGCTGGGCCGTAATGGTGTTCATGAAAGAGATCAGCCACCGCCGAGGGTTCCAGGTTGAGTTCCACACAATGGGCCATGTTCTTGCGAGCTACGGTAACAAAACCCGCCGCCGGATAAACCGTGCCGGAGGTGCCGATGGCCACAAAGAGATCGCACCGCCTCAGGGCCTCGTGGATCTCGTCAAGATAAAAGGGCATCTCTCCGAACCAGACGATATGAGGCCGAAGAGTGCCCTTACTCCCACAACGCGAACAGACCGAGGCTGTACTAACCTCACCGGTTTCACGAAAGATGCCACCACACTCGGTGCAGCGTATCTTGAGTAATTCCCCGTGCATGTGAAGCAGATTTTTGGTCCCTGCCCGTTCATGGAGGTCATCTACGTTTTGGGTGATCACCAAGACCTCTCCGGGATATTCCCTTTCTAAGCGGGCCAAAGCATAGTGGGCGGCATTGGGTTCGACCCTAAGGAGATCTTTACGGCGCTGGTTGTAAAACTCGTGGACAAAGTCGGAGTTTCGGGCAAAGGCCTCAGGGGTGGCCACCTCTTCGATTCGATATTGCTTCCACAGGCCCCCTGAGCCACGAAAGGTCTGTATTCCAGATTCGGCAGAGATACCCGCCCCGGTGAGGATGACAATGAATTTCGGCCTCATAAGTCCTTCAATTCTTGAGCTTTTCTCCTAATTTTTGCCATTTTTTAATCTTAGCCGCCCAGCTTTTTAATTCTTTATCA
>CAZKEG010000018.1:0-12346 GCA_964551715.1 uncultured Thermodesulfobacteriota bacterium | reverse complement strand
CTTTTCGGTCTTTTTTAAGTTTAGATAATGCCTAAGACGTGATTTTAATGGAGCCTTAATTCGTGGCTGGGCAGGATCAAATTCCCAAGGATGAACATAGAAAATAAAAGGCATTTTTTCTTTTCGATTTATACGTTTAAGCAAATATTTGGTTAAGGGGTAAGGAAAAAGACGAAAATATCCTCCACCAGCAGCTGGCCACTTAATCCCTAAGAAACGAGCGGTAGTAATAGGAAACTCTATCAGGCCCAAGGACTTTATTTTAAAAGGAAAACGTGGGGCTTCTGGAAGACCGTAGAGATCATGGCGGATCGGAAAAATGCTCGAATCGTAAGTGTAACCCTCTTCCGCTAATATTTTTAAGGCCCAAAGAGTATTTTTAGTGACTGAATAAGTTGGTGCTCGAAAGCCCTTTACTTCCCTATCACTTAAGTCCTCGAGAAGTCTTTTGCTTTTCCGCACTTCTTTTCGAAACTCCTCAGGGGTAAGTCTAAAGATAGGAGTATGTGAAAACCCATGAGAGGCTATTTCATGCCCCTTTTGCGCAATAGCCTTGATGAGTTCTGGATAACGTTCTGCCACCCATCCTAGGCAAAAAAAAGTGGCCTTAATTTGAAAAAATTCAAGCAAATTCAAAATTTTTTCTGTATTTTGGATCACCCGGGATACAAATTTATCCCAGTCCTTTTTAGCAATGACCCTGGCGAAGGCCTCAACCTGAAAATATTCTTCTACATCAATGGTAAGGGCATTAACCATTAAACTAATCAAAATAAATTTTGAATTTTTGAAGGTTAATCGATACAGCTATAAATTCCTTGAAGAAAGTTCAGAACAAAATTCATCGAAGTGTTCAAGAATAATGACATTTCCATGAGAGAGTTCTTTGGCCTCACGGATGGTGCGACAGGCCACCTCTTTCATACCCGAAAGATGATAGACCATGGCCAATGTGTCTAACACCGCCGGGTCTTCTGGGGCAAGCTCTCTGGCCCTTTCCGCCACCCGCAAAGCCTCCTCTAAATCTCCTTTCTCAGAAGGCCTTTTTAAAAGACACCAGGCCAGATTATTCAAGAGGGTGGCGTTTTGGGGATCATAGACCAAGGCCTGTTTGAAGGCCTCCGCCGCTTTATCCATCTCCCCGGATTCCATGTAGAGTTCTCCTAAAATAGACTGAGCCGGAACAAATTCAGGTACCTCAGAAACCACCTTTTCCAACAAGAGGATGGCCTCTTCTCGTTTTCCTTGTTTTAGTAATGCCAAGGCCTTGACGTATCTTAAGGCTGGTTCTTGAGGATCTTGGGGAGAAAGGGCCTGGTAAATTTTTAGCCAATCCCCTTTTTCAGCGTAAAGAGAATATTTAAGGGCTTTTAAAGCCTCTTCAGGGCCATAAATACGCGAAGGAATAAAATTCGGTTTTTCCCTAAGGATGATCCAGGCCGCTAAAGGAGATTTTTTATCTCTACGAATTTTGGGAACACCACACTCGGCAGCAAAGATAAGCCCCCAAAAATCCTTCTTTTGCGGGTCTAAATCGAGCTTTTTCAAGAATTGCCATTCCTTCTTGGCTCCTTCACAATCTTTAAGGAGTAGATGATCGGTCAAGGCCAGGGCGTGGGCCTCGGCTCGGGAGGGTAAAATGAACTCTAATTCCTTTAGGGCCAAACTCGGTGAGCCTTCGGCTGTTTCCAGGGCGGCTAGGGCTAACCTAGCATCGAGTAAAAGCGGATTTTTGGTTACTGCCTTGGCCAGATTATTTCTAGCTTGACGCGGTAGACCAGAAAGCCATTGGGCAATACCTAGAAAATAGTAGGCTCTCGGGTCTTCGCCCTTGGTCAAGGCCTCTTGAAAAAAGGCGATGGCGTCTTTGTAACATCCTTGGATCAAAAATAAGTGTCCCTTTAGATAAGGAACCGCAAACAATTCGGGATAGGTCTTCCCAAGAATTTTTAGTGCCTTTTCAGCCTCTTGGAGATGCCCCAAATTTAAGGAGATTTCTGTGTAGCGGACTAAGAAGTAATAATTAGATGGTTCCTCTTTAAGCAATTCTTGGTAAAGATTAAAGGCCTTTTGTGTCCGTCCGGCTTCAACATAAAACTCGGCCAGATAAGCCCTGTAGCTCCTGACCTCATAGGGGGAAGGGGCGTATTGAATGGCCTGCTTTAAGGCCTCTTCGGCCCTGGCCCATTTCTTTTGATGTATATAGAAATTGCCCAAAGCTAAATAGACTTCAGGCCTTTTGGGAGCCAGTTCTTGGGCCTTTTGATAGGCAGAAAGGGCCTTTTGGGGTTCTCGACAAAGGAGATAAAAATCCCCGAGTTCCAAATAACAATGAAAATCTGTAGGATGAAGTTCTAAAGCCTTTTTGAAATAGCCCTTGGCTTTTTCTAGATTACCTTTTAAGGCCTCAACGTTGCCTAGAATGAGATTGGCGTAGACGTTTTGCGGATCAAATCTTAGTAGTTCTTGGGCTAGATGACGGGCCTTGTCATAATAACCAGTGACTAAATAAAGATAACCAAGTTTGATCATGGCCTTGGGCTGTTTGGGATTGATACCCAGTGTGGTTTCAAAATAGCGAATGGCTTGATAAGGTTTACCAGACCATAAGGAGACTTCTCCTAATAGAAACCAAACCTTTTCATCATTTGGGCGTTGTTTTTTGGCCCTTTTGAGCAACTTAAAGGCCTGATAATATCGTCCTTTTTCTATCAAAATTTGAGATTTTTGTAATAACTCTTCATATTTTGGTTGCCTATGACAAGCAGCCAAAGAAAAAATAATCATTAAACCGATTAAGATCTTTTTCATATTAACGCTTAGCACTTGAGATTAAAAAGGCAAATAAGATCACTAAAAGGTAAACACCTAAGAGAATCTCTTTATTTTTCCCAAGCCAATCGATGAGCCCAAAAATACCTTTAAGCAGGGCCTTAAAGGGCCCTGGCATTTCTCCTCCCTCTTCGGCTTCCTGTTTATGGGGCTTGGGTTGCCTTTCTCGCGACATTCCCAGGCTGGTCTTTTCTCCTCCGGCACCGCTCCCTCCAAGGGAGGGGATAACGGGTTGGCCTCCGGGGCTACTCCTTAAAGCGCTAAAAAGAGAACCTATCTCAAAAAGAGGCAAAGGACTTGAGTTTTCTTCTTCATAACCAAGGTCACTGCTAGAAACCTCAGCCAGATAGGGACCAAGTAGTTCTTTGGCTCGTTTTTGAAAGGCCTTAAGCTTGGCCAATTGCTCCTGATAGTCAAGGAGGGCCTTGATCTGATCCGCTAAGAGATAGCGCAAATTCATCTCCAAAAAGGATTGGTAAAGGACGCTTTTTAATGGATATCGGAGTTTTATTTCATAGAGGGGAACAAGATAATCTTCTTCTGGGACCAAGACGATCTTGGTGAGAAACACGTTTGTCGGAGCCACATACCATATTGGGCTTTTCTTTTTGGCCAATTCGAGATAGATCAAGTCTTCGATCTCTGAAGGACCACCGGTGACCTTTACCGCCTTAGGGTAGGCCAGGGCTATTTCTTTACCGAGGCCCAAAAGAAGGACGAATAAGCTCAAAAAATTAATCAATCTAATAGAATTTTCTTTTTTAATCAGAATCATTGGTGATATTTGATTTAAATCTGGGTTTGGTTTTAGACAATTTAGCATGTTCGTCTTGGAACTCAAACGCTAGCTTTTTATTTATCTTTTTTGAATTTCCAGAGGAGTTTACGGCAAAAACCCTGAATTATTTTGACTTCTTGGGCGGTTAATTCGAGGCGTGACAAAAAACGTCTGATCGTGGTCATCCATAAGGTGACGTTATCATGGGGTACATAATCAATTACCTCTAAGGTCTCGCGGAGCAGACGATACATAGGTTCAAGTTCTTCTACTGAGGCCAGCTGGGGCTTTTTGAGATTTACTTCTGCTGCCTGGGAAAAAATTTCATAAAGAATGATGATAATTGCCTGGGCCACATTAAGCGAGGCCTGTTCGGTAGTGGGGATGGTGATTACCGTATGGCAGTGATAAAGGTCTTCGTTGGTTAGCCCCCATTTTTCGTTGCCAAACAAGAGGGCAAGACGGTTATTCTGAGACAATTCAATCACGCGAGAAGCAATATCTCTCGGGGTCTCAAAGACCTTTCGTTGCCGTCCCAGACGGGCTGTGGTCCCGATCACGTAATGAAACCGGGCCAAGGCTTCTTCTAAGTCTTCGAATATTTGTAGACCTTCTAACACCGGGAGTCCACCTCGGGTGGCCATGGCCCGCATCTTTTCTTTATCGAGGTTCTTGGGGCGGACGAGAATTAAGTCACGGACGCCAAAATTAGCGCAGGCCCTGGCCGCAGCCCCGATGTTTTCCGGGTAAAGGGTCTCAACCATGACCACGGCCAAATTTTCCATTTTGGCCCGTATCCGTTGGGCCGCTGGCCTTACCTGCATAGATGTCCCTGATCTCAGTTTAACGCTTATTTACTTTACTCTCCGATAGGACCGATTGACAAAATTTTGGATGAGAACACCTCGTTTCAGGATCCCTTGGTGGTGCCATTAAGTTTGATTGACCTCTTCGTTGACAACCCATAAGGGCATTGTTATTCAATTAACAGGTGCCGAAGTGGCGGAATTGGTAGACGCGCTAGATTCAGGATCTAGTGGGCGTAAGCCCGTCGGGGTTCGAGTCCCCGCTTCGGCACCAGGTTACCCTCCGAGAGAGTTCCTCTGGAGTTGGAGTGATGTCTGAGGAAGCGGTAAAAGAAGGGCTCTCCATGGCCTTACACGGCAGACCTTTTACCAGCTTTAATCTCCACCCCTGCCTCTTAGACAACCTGACTAGACTCGGCTTTACCAAGACTACCATCATTCAGGATCTTTTCCTGCCTGTGGCCCTTAAGGGCTCTGATGTTATCGTCAAGGCCCGTCGCGGCAGCGGCAAGGCCCTGGGTTATATCCTGATCCTCCTGGATCGCATCGTAAGGGAAAGGGAGGCGGGGCGTCAGATCAAGACCTTGGTCCTGGTTACTTCGGTAGAGCGTACTATTTCTCTGGCCCAGTGGGCTGAACGGTTGGCTGAAGGTCTTGATCTTTTGCTTACCCCTTTTGCCGCCGAGGAAAACCTCCCTGAAGAGCAACTCCGTGCCGTGGAACAAGGGGCAAATCTTATTTTTACCACCCCCTATTGGTTAAACCGGGCCTTAAAATGGCGCCTTATCCCTTTGCGTGAATGTAAGGTCATCGTCCTTGATGAACTGGAGGTCATGGTGGCCAAGGAGAAGGGGCTTTTGGAAAATCTTCTCCGTAAGATGCCTCCCCCAGGTGAACGTCAAGGGCTGGTCTTTATGGATGAATTCAATTATCAGGCCTTGGAGATGGCCTCTCAGTTTCTGGCTTCTCCAGAAGAGATATTTATCGAACGAGGGCGAGAAGATTTTTCCAGCATAGCCCTTAAGCTCATTCACGTCTCCGAAGAGGAAAAGTTTTCCCTTCTCCTCGGGGTCCTCAAAAAACATCAGTGGCCAAAGACCATCATCTTTGTCAACAATAAAGTCGAGGCCCAGAAACTCTGCGATGAACTAAAGCGCCTTGGCCTTCGGGCCGTATTTTTAAAGCCAGACCTGGGTCCGGAGTTTAGGTTGCGATTCCTAAAACAATTCGAAGGCCAAGAGGCCGATATCTTGGTAGCTACCGATGCTGGCTGTCGGTTTATTCAACAAAAGGGAGTACCTCTTCTTATCAATTACGACCTCCCGGAGACCGGAGACGACTTTCGTCATCGAGCGGCCAAGGTGGCGGAAAACGCTGGGGAGATCATCAGTTTTTGTGATGAGACCGGGGCCTTTTTCCTTGAGGCCATTGAGGCTGATCTAGGCCAAAAAATGGAGGTCATTTGGCCAGAACCAGAAGAAGAGTGGTTCCCTTCTCCGGTAATAATCAAAGAAGAGCTGGCCTCACGGCGCCGGAAACCACGTGCTAAAGGGCCACGGGAGAGCAGGAATCGTTCCAGGCATCCAAAGCGTAATCATCGAAGACCAATTAGGAATTAAGTTTTTTGATCAATTCGTAAGCATCTAGGCCTGAAGGATAGTACTTGCTTAAGTGTTTTTTGATCTCAAAGCCTGCCTGTTTGAAAAGGCGTAAGGCCGGTTGGTTTTGACAACCCACATGGGCCCGCAAAAGGCGGTACCCGCGCAGACGGGCCACCTTTTCCGCCTCAGTCAACATGAAACGACCAAGCCCCCGGCCTCTTAAGGACGGGACGACGGCAATGGCCATTAATTCGATATTCCAGAGCAAAAAGGAGGGTAGCATAAGGCCCAACATAAAGAAGCCAGCCGGTTTGTCTTCGACCTCCAAGAGATAAGTCCGCACAAAATGATCCGCCAGCCAATCGGAGACAATCCTTCGATAGGGGCCGAAAACGGCAAAGGCCTCCCCGGCAAGATCCTTGATAAAAGACCAATCTTCTCTGGTGGCCGTCCTAAGATTGATATTGATTTCCTTTCTGCTCACAGGTAGAAATACTTTATCAGAACAAAGGTCTCTTGATAACTCTAATGGAATTGTCGGTTACACGGTGAATAATTTTTAGTTGACTAAAAGTCTAAATCTTTTGGGGAGGCAATTATGAAGATTACTTTCTATGGCCACGCTACCTTTAAAATTATTACTCCCGGTGGAATCAGGATACTTATTGATCCCTGGCTTGATAATCCGCAAGCCCCCACGGCTCGAGACATTGGGCCCTATGATCTGATCCTTATCACCCATGCCCATGGTGATCACCTGGGTAATGTGCTTGAGATTGCCCGAACGGCAGCCACCGAAGTGGTGGCCATCCATGAAATCCAGCAATATCTCTTGTCCCAAGGTCTCCCCAATGTGACCGGGATGAACATCGGTGGAAATTATCGAACTAAGGGCCTTCTAATCACCATGGTTCAGGCCACCCATAGTTCTTCGATTCAGGAAAACGGAAATATCATCTACGGCGGGGACCCCTGTGGCTTTGTCGTCCACATGGAAGACGGGCGGGCCTTTTATCACGCCGGAGATACGGGGCTTTTCTACGACATGAAACTCATCGGCGAACTTTATCAACCAGAGGTGGCCATGCTTCCCATTGGTGATCATTACGTTATGGGGCCGCGAGAGGCAGCCAAGGCCTGTGCCCTGCTGAGGCCTAAAATTGTCATCCCCATGCACTACGGTACCTTTCCCTTGCTTA
The DNA here is from genome assembly GCA_964551715.1 of uncultured Thermodesulfobacteriota bacterium. Lineage (GTDB taxonomy): Bacteria > Desulfobacterota > Thermodesulfobacteria > Thermodesulfobacteriales > Thermodesulfatatoraceae > CAZKEG01. The sequence continues at coordinate 5,130 of CAZKEG010000018.1, read as the reverse complement.
CCGGGACCCCGGAGGCCTTTGAGGCCTATCTCAAAGAGATGGCCCCAGAGACGAAGATGTTAGTCATCACCCCGGGAGAGACGGTCAAGCTCTAGCCATGTTACCGGTCTTTTCTTTCATCGGTCCACACAAGGTGGGGAAGACTACGGTCCTTTGCGGTGTCCTAAAGGAACTTTCCCGCCGAGGTTTAAGGGTAGGGGTGATTAAGTCTTCCAAGGAGGCTTCTATTTCCGAAAAACCGGGTTCGGATACCGTGCGTCTCGCCGAGGCCGGGGCTAAAGAGGTGATCTTCTGGGGGCAGGCAAAGACGGTTATCTTTAAAGATTCTCTCCCCAAGGAAGATCTTTCTTTTTGGACCCTTGTTTCGCGCCATTTCTCTGATGTGGATTTGGTCTTGGTCGAGGGGCTTAAAAAACTTGTAAGCCTTCCCAAGATCGAGATTTCACGCCGTGAACAAAAGGAAACACCCTTTTTCCGACAAGGGTTTCCGGGGATAATAGCTGTGGCTGCTAACTACTCCGTGCAAGGGCTTCCTTGTTTTGTCCTTGATGATTATCAGGGCCTGGCTGACTTTATCCTTTCCCGCCTCCCCAAGAGACACAGCAAGATAGAACTCATCGTTGATGGTCGACCGATTCCCCTTACCCGGTTTGTAGAAAAGGCCCTCTCCGGGACGATAAGGGGATTTCTTCAGTCCTTGCGCGGGATAAAGGACCTAAAAGAGATCGAAATTCGCCTAAAGTTTTAGGCTTTGTTAAGCCTATTCAGGGCCTGTTCTACGGCTTTGGCCAGGCGGCGGATCTCCCACTGAGCCTTTGGATGACGGCGCTTGCAGACAAAATCTTCCCATACAAAATAAGGCCCAGTGGCGATTAAGGTAGTCGAGGCCCCTTGAGGGGTGACGAACCGGGCGTCCTCTTTCTTGATACCTAATTCTTTGATCAGGTAATTGTAAGCCGAAAGTCCTTTTTCGATTACTTCTTTGAATATCTCTTCGGCCCCTAGAGAAGTAGCAAAAGAAGGCGGCAGGACGAATTTATCCACCTCGGTATAACGATGGGAGCGCTGATTAAAGTTAAGCCAGGTGTGCCGCACAAATTGATGAGAGAAGAGCCGGCTGAAACCCTCTACCAGGACGGCCAACCAACCAAAAGGGGTTGTAGAGTCAGGGGCTACGTCAATCACGATCACTTCCATCTGATCGAAAAACCCGGGCAAGGCCTCGAAAGCCCTCTCAGCCCAGTCTCCTAGCAGGCCTTCTTCTATCAACTCGGGTTCACCATTTGACCCAAAGGCAAAACGCAGACAACGAAACTCCTTCCAGGCCTTGCTGGCTTCAAGGGAGGTGGAAAGCACCTCTTGGAAGGCCTCATCTTCAGAGACTTCGGCCAAGTGTCTTAAGTTCAGACAAAGGGCCTCACCCTCAGGGGTCCACCAGGCCTTATAAAAGGCACAGGCTAAAGAGGCCTTTTCTTCCTTGGTAAGGTCTTTAACCGAGACCACCAGAGGGGAATGGGCAAAGATGCTGGTGTGCCCGGAGGTCTTAAGGCGCATGAGAAAGGCCAGGAGTTTTTCTGGATCGCGAAAGCGTTCTTCGGCAAAGAGGGCCAGTGGCTTGGTAGAGGCATAACAGATTCGGGCCCCGAGGAAACTCAGAAATAGGGTGTCTTTGAAGAGCGCTGGGCCTCTTTGGGTAATCAACTTCTCCCAAAAGGCCTTCTGAAGGGCCTGATTTTTGCTCAGGTATTCATCAAGCTTCAACATAAGGCCTCCTACGGACTCAGCGATAGCCTCCGGTACTCCCGAAGCCGCCGCGGGAGCCTTCTTTCGGAGGGGCAGACAATTCCTCCACCTCGACCTCGGAAAGGACCTGGAGGAGGACCAGTTGGGCAATTCGTTCGCCAGCCTCGATCAGCACCGGTTCGGTCTTGAAATTTAAGACCGGGACCATGAGTTCGTCCTCCTCCCCGCAATAGTCAAAGTCGATCACCCCTACTGAATGGGGGAAGATGAGGCCTTTTTTGCGAAAGAGAGAGGACCGGGGAAAGATGAACATGGCAAAGGGCTTGGGGGCCTCGATGACTAAGCCCGTCCTTAGTAGGGCCTGGGCCTGTGGAGGTACTTCGGTGGCCTCCAAGGCAAAGAGATCAAATCCGATGGACTCCCCGGAGGCCTTCTCCGGGAGCCTGGCCCGCGGGTCCTTCCGCCAGATCCGTAGCTTCATCACCACACCCTAATCTTTTCCCAATCGGTCTTTAGTCCCTTCAAGAGCTCTAGGCCCTCAAGGAGCAACACCCCCGTTTCTAGCACATCTAACCCGGATACGAAACGGCAAAGACGGGCGGCTTCAAGTGTTTTGCCAAAGATCTCCATTCCGAGCCCGGCCTTCTTTTCCAAAAGGGCATAATCTTCCTTGCGTACCCGGATTTTCCGACCTTTTTCCGAAAAACGCCCAATTTCCTTCAAGGCCAAGAGAAGCCGCCAGGTATGCGGGGTCACTGGAAAATTTATCCCCTCAGGCACTCCAGAAAGCCCTTGTTTGATCCTTTCTCCGGCCGCGGTAAGGGTGTAGAGATTACCCGGCCAGAGATCGACCAGGCCTGAGGCCAATAACTTGCGCAGGGCATGGAGGACATGAGGGTGTTCTTTTTCTGGAAACATCTCAAGGACTTCGGCCTCACTTATTCCACGCCAAAGAGGAAGGCGGCGTAAGACCAACATCTCTTCTCGGGTGATTACCGGCAGGCGTTCGATGGCCGAAGCTATTTCCGCCAGGAGAGCGCCTTTGTTACCGGGGTACCCGTTTCCTAAGATACCCTGGCCTTCAGCCTTAAGTACCCAGGTGTCATCTAGTGAGAGATTTTCGGTACGGGTCACCGTGAGGGCCATCACCGCCTGGGCCTGAACCGGTGAGAGATCCTCTAAGCCAAGGAGCTTTTCTCCCCATTCTGTAAGCGCATAGGTTCCTTCTTCGGTGGTGCGGATCAGCCGAAAGCCCTCTAGGCGGTAAAGACTCTGTTTGATCCTAAACGGATCGCTAATCTCTTTGGCGGCCAAAAATTCCTCAACACCTTCCATGGTCTTTAGTGGGGCCTCTTTTACCGCTTGAAGGACGGTGAGGTTCCAACCGCTTAGATCAAGAGAAGGATTGACCACAATAGGTTCAAAGAAGAGCTTGGCGGCGGCCAAGAGGTGCCGCCCGGGATAGGTAATCCGGCCTTCGGCGTCTATGGCCCCGAGTCTCTCTAGGGTCTCGGTCTTCTCCCCGGCCAAGATGCTCTTCAGCACAGCAATATTGAGAAGGACCTCCGGGACCAACCCGGCCTTTAAGGCCGCTCGAATCTGATTACCGACACCGGTCAAGGAGTAGAACTGCCCCTCGGGAAGGCTAAAGACCAAGAGTCTCTGGGCCTCGAGCTCAAAAATATGGTTGGCCGGCACGCCCTCAAGAAAGCTCTTTCTCGCTGGCCCTGGAGGTATCTCTCCTAAAGTTTTGGCCAAGGCCGGGGTGACCGCCAGTTCTATCTCGGCCCGGCGATAGGCCTCAAGAATGGCCTGGCCCCAAGGTAATAAACGGCCATTTCGGGCAAGCCCCCTCTTTTCTAATGCGTGGTTTAGCTCTGGATCAAAGTCTGTTCGCCCTTGAGCCTTTTCACAGACCATAAGCAGGCTGATGATCTCTGAGCCAATCAGGCGAAAACTTTCATGAAGCTCGGAGAGATTAAGCCCTCCTTCTCTTTCCGCCATATCAAGGGATTCAAGTATCAAGAGACCCGAGCTGGTGAGGGTGAAATCGTCTTCCTCTTCGGTTACCAGACCGGCCAAGCGAAGGTGTAAGAGCAAATCTGAGTCTTCCTCGGTTAGTTGATCAACCACTCGGCTAAGGGCACTTCCTTCTTTGGCCTTTTGCTCCAGACGGCGCAGCATATCCAGGTGTTTTACGGTGACGATCATCACTCCACCTCCTTCGTCTGGGTTAACCAGAGGAGATCACCTAACTTCGAGTCCAGGAGTAAGGTAATCACCAGTGGGTCTGAATCAACGGGATCTGGTTTGTTAGGCGCGGCGTTTAAAGACCCATAACATGTGACTTCGGGGAAATTCACGAGAGATGAGGCGGGAGAGTAGCTTTTCGAGTTCTTTTAGGCTGGTGGTTTGGTGGTCTTCCTTAAAAAAGCCTCGTTCTTCCAGGCGGAAACCACTAGCTAGCTTGATGATGCGGATTAAACGATTGCGTTTCTTACACAACAGATCCAGACATTCTCCTTCCTTGAGAGAAGGAATTTGTTCCATTACCCAACGCCTTGCCTTTTCGATAGCCACTCTAGCCATCGTCTTTGATCTGATTAGATTTTTGAAGTTGCTTTTTTAAGCCGTTTTTGTTAAGCAAAATTTAATTGAGGCCCTCAGAAAAGTAGCGATACATTCTTAGAATGCCATGCTTTATTTTAGGGAGGGAGGCAAAAGAGAGATTTTGCCTCTGGTTAAGGTTGTTTTTTAATAAACCTGTTTTTTAATAACCTCTCATGAGCAGTTTTGAATATCAAGGTTTTAAATTACGAACCCCTTGTTCTTTTATTGCTGACCTTGATGGCCAAATATTAGAAAAAAACGAGGCCTTTGAGGAACTCTTTAAAGACGTCCGAAACTTTACCGAACTCTTGATTTATCCCGAAGAATGGCAGCGTATCACCGCTTATCTCCGGGCCGGTGGGATCATTCAGGGCTGGAGGCTTAGGCTTCAGAACGAAAAAGGTCCGGAATGGGGGGAGCTTTTTGCTTCCTATGATGAACCCAACAAAATCGTTGGCCTATTATTTGACGTCTCTACCCGGGTCAAGACCGAAGAGGCCCTAAAGGAGGCCCTGGTCTGGCGTCGGGTCTTGCTTGATGCCATCCCGCAAGCGGTCATAGTGGCTGATTTTGAGACAGGGACCCTCCTTGAGGTAAACGTCGCTGCCCAGCGGCGGTTTGCCTTTCCGTCTCCAAGATTAGAGAAATTTAAGGTCTCGGATCTCTTTACCAATGCTAGAGATTGGGAATTACTCAAAAAGGAACTGATAGCTCGAAACAGGGTGGTCTTTAATGCTCGGCAGCAAGACTTTACTGGCCACACCTTTCCGGTAGAGA
>CAZKEG010000017.1:0-12436 GCA_964551715.1 uncultured Thermodesulfobacteriota bacterium | reverse complement strand
CGTTTCCGAGGAGGGTTAACCACTGATTTGCGCAGGCTTTATGAAGAATATCTGAAGGCCCTGGCCAAGGTCCTTGAAAGACTAGGGCCTCAAGAGATCTCTACCAAACAACGGGCTTCTCTGGTGGATAGTCTGCTCTCGACTCTCATCGTTGAGGCCGTTGAGTCTGGAAGCGAGCTCCCGAGCCCTAAAAAGGTCTTATCTTTACTCCTTAGACCCTTGGTATCTCCCGGAGGAGACCATGTCTCAAAGTCGTAAGACCATCGGTGTGGTTATCCTTTCCTTGGTTACCCTGGTCTTGGTCGTTTTTCTCATCCGTTTTATCCACCACCGGATGCGCTATGCGGTGACCAATGCCGTCTTTGTCGAGACCGACCGCTTGATAAACCTTGGTTTTGAAGACGTTTCCGGAAGGATAAGTCAGGTGATTAAAAACGAAGGCGAAACCGTCAACCCAGGCGAAGTCTTGGCCAAGCTCGAGAAGAAGACTTATCAAAACGAGGTGGACCGCCTTAGTTCCGAGCTCGAGGCCTTAAAACGAGAAAGAGCGGCCAAGGAGATCTTCCTTGCCCGCATAAAGAAAGACATCTCCTTAAGGATTGATTTGGCCAAACAGGATATCTCGCGTCTCAAAAAAGAATATGTTTCTCTTGGCGCTCAGATAAAGGCCCTCCGAGCTGATATAGACCAACTCAGACGTGATCAGAGGCGCTACAAGGCCCTTTATCAAAAAAGGCTCATCCCCAAACGAAGGCTGGAAGAAATAGAAACCAATCTCAAGAAGGCCTGCGAACAGGAAAAGGCCCTCCTGGCCCAACAAGAAGCCCTGAAGGTGGGCATAAACCAGGCCTGCAAGCAGCTCCTCTTGGCCCGAAATCAACGTCGCCAGATCGCCGAGGTCCAAAAGGAACTCTCGGCCCTAGAAGAAAAGATAAAGGCCCTTGAGGCCGGCCTTAGGCAGGCCAAGCTTCGTTTAGATCACTGCCTGCTCAAGAGCCCGATCAAAGGCTTGGTGGCCAAGCGGTTCCATGTAGCCGGGGATGTGGTTGGCCCAGGGGAGCCGGTCTATGCCTTGGTTGACCCGCAAGACCTCTACATCCTGGTGCTCCTTGAAGAGACCAAACTCCACGGGGTAAGACCAGGGTGCCCGGCTAAAGTAAAAATCGACGCCTATCCAGACCAAGATTTTGAAGGCGTGGTAGAGGAAGTATTGCCGGCCACCGCGGCCAAGTTTGCCTTGGTGCCGCGGGATATCTCCGCTGGAGAGTTCACCAAAGTGGCCCAACGGGTCCCGATAAGGATTCGGCTCACCAAAGGCCCGATAGAGCTCCTACGGGTAGGTCTCGGGGGAGAGGTGGAGATCAAGCGCTATGAGTGAGCCGTATCGTCAAATATCCCCGGCCATGCGGGCGGTGATCACTATCATCGTCATGGTCGGGGCCTTTATGGCCATTTTGGATACGACCATCGTCGATGTAGTAGTCCCCAAGATGATGGCGCCTCTTTCCACCGACCTTTACGGTATCCAGTGGGTGATCACCGCCTATATGATGGCCGCGGCAGTGGGGCTCTTGCTCATCGAGTCCGTGGCCAAGGCCATAGGGTTTTCGCGGGTCTTTACCGCCGGGCTCTTCTTTTTCACCACCTCTAGCGCCTTTTGTGGCCTGGCCCATTCCCTCCCGGAGATGATCATCTTCCGCGCCTTTCAAGGCCTTGGCGAGGCCTTTATCATGAGCGCGGCTCAAACCATCCTCTTTGCCGCCTACCCTCCCAGCCACCAGGGGCTGGCCATGGGTATCTTTGGCCTCGGAGTGAGCTTTGCTCCCGCCTTAGGCCCTACAGTCGGCGGGTTTCTCACCGAACATTTCTCTTGGCGTTATGTCTTTTTTATCAATATCCCGGTAGGCGCTTTAAATCTCATTGCCGCCATGTTCTTCCTGCCTGATCTCCTTCCGGGGAAGGGACGCTTTCGGTTTAATTTTGTGAGTTATCTCTTCTTGGCTATCGCAACTATCTTCCTTCTTATTATGCTCTCCAAAGGTCAACAATATGGTTGGTTTCAGTCTACCTTCATCGGGGTGTTGCTCTTTATCTCTGCCATCTCCCTTTGTCTCTATCTGGTGAATGAACTTCTGAGTAAAAAGCCCTTGATCGACTTTTCTATCTACCGCATCCCCGAATTCGGCCTGACCATGGGCTTTCATTTCTTTGTCTTGGGCTTTGCCATGTATCAGATCTTTTATCTTCTGCCCCTTTATTACGAAAATCTTAAAGGACTTTCCACTTTTGATACTGGCATTCATATGCTTGCCTTTGCCGGTATAATAGGAATTTTTAGCATTATTTCTGGGGCCTTAAGCGATCGCTTCCGTCCGGAAAAGATCCTTCTGGTCAGCTTTCTGACCTTTATTCTCTGTAGTTATTTTCTCCTACCCAAGTTCAATTATTATCTCCCGGCCAAAAAAGCCGCCCTTTACACCGTCCCTTACGGCATGGTCCTGGGGATGTTTTTTGCTCCACTCTCGGCCTTGGCTCTAAAGAAACTAGGGGCGAAAACCGGATTAGGAGTAGCTCTTATGCACTATCAACGCTTTGTAGGCGGATCTTTTGGAACGGCCATCGCCACCAATACCTTAGAAAAGCGTACGGCTTTTCATTTTCAAGAAATCACCGGCCTCCAAGATCCCATCTACCTCAAGGCCTTTATTAAAAAAGGAGTGGCCAAACTTTCCGCCTTTTTCCCTACCCCCTTGGCCCAGGCCAAGGCTAAGGCCTTGCTTTATAAATTACAAGGGCTCTTTGCTTTGAGTTATGCCTTTCAGGACACCTTCCGTCACACGACTTATTTTGCCTTATTAGGTGGGGTCTTCCTCTTGGCCCTCCTGATCTACCAAAGATTTTCCCCAAAAGGAGGGGAAGGATGAGACGCGGATTATTGGTCCTCTTTTGGTTGATTGCCTTGGTTTTGAGTACACAGGTCTGGGCTGATCCCTTAAGTCTCGACGATTGCCTTAAAGAGGCCCTTTCCCGTTATCCAGGCTTAGAAGCGGTAAGACAGCGGGTGCTGGCTGCTCAGGCCTACGAAAAGGCAGTCTTTAAAGAATATTTTCCGGTGCTTGGGGCAAATTACCGTTATACTCGTCTGCGCGATCGACGTACGGTGATCTTTCAAGGGCTTCCCCTACCGGGGTTGCCTCCAAAAGTTGAGGTCCCGGTCTCTGCCCACACTATGACTTCCGGGGAGATCCTTCTCTCCTGGCCGCTTTTCCATGGCCTGGCCCTGCGGGTAAGGCACCAATTGGCCAAGCTGGAGGTAAAGCTGGCCCAGGTTGAAAGAGAACGAGTCCGTCAGGAGCTTATTTTCCACGTGAAAGAGGCCTATTATCGTTTGCTTCAGGCCCAACGCCGAAGAGAAGAGGCCCAAAAGTCGGTGGAAAGACTAGAAGCCCACCTCAAAGAGGCCAGGGGTTTTTATACCCAAGGCCTAATCGCTAAAAACGATCTCTTGCAAAGCGAAGTGGCCCTGGCTGAGGCCAAACACGCCCTGGTCGTGGCCCAAAATGCCGTGGAGCTAGCCAGAAGCAGACTAAACATCCTTATACAACGCCCGGTCACGGAAAAGACCGAAATTATCGACACCCTTTCGGCGAACTCTCTCGTGCCCCGTTTTGAAGACTGCATGGCCCTGGCCCTTAAACATCGACCTGAGGTCCAGGCTGGAGAATTGGCCGTGCAAAAGGCCCGTGAAGGGGTGCGTTTGGCCAAGAGCAGTCTTTACCCGTGGGTCGATCTTCAGGCTGCTTACCAAAAAGAGGCCGTGGACCTCTTCTTGCAAAACAACCCTTACGGAGATCGAGAAAACGCCTGGGTGGGAATAGTGCTCAACTGGCAGATCTGGGAATGGGGTAAGAGATCAGACGAAATCTCAAGCGCCAGGGCCAAAGTCCTGGCCCAGGAAGCCGCTTTACGAGAAATTAAGGATCAGGTGGCCCTTGAGGTACGCCAGGCTCTCCTTAAACTTTCAGCAGCCAAAGATCGCTTACAAGTGACCAGAAAGAGCATCCAGTTGGCCGAAGAGAATTACCGCCTAAACGAGGCCCGTTACGAAGAACAACTAGCCTCCTCAACCGATGTCCTCGATGCCGAAGAGATGCTTACCCGGGCAAGGGTCAACTACATCAATGCCCTGGCTGATTATCGCTTGGCCGAGGCCTATTTGGCTTATACCATGGGAGTGAAAAGGCTTAGCCTTTCCGGCGATCAATAAAGAAGGTACTCCCTGGGATGTTTTTTACGTATTTTTTGAGTTGAGCGGCTATGGAGGCCACCTCTCCGTAATGCTTAAAACGCCCGTTTTCGTTCAAGACCACGCCGATGGAGACTGAAGGTAGCGGAAACCGACGGGTGATCCCCTGTCGGTCCTGGGAGATAAAACATCCCCGGGTTAGGTCCTCTTCATCCAGGAAACTAGGCACAATGCGCTCAAAATTCTTGATAATCTCCCGAGCGATGGGCTCGGCCAGTTCCATGGGGCAGATAAAAACAAAGTCATCGCCTCCGATATGGCCCACAAAACCCTTATCTCCAGCCTTGTTCTGGACAACATTGGTCAAGATCCGGGCCAAGGCCCGTAAGATTTCATCACCCCGGGCAAAACCGTAGCGATCATTAAAGGGTTTGAAGTGGTCTAAATCCACGTAGCCGATGGCTACTTCTTCTCCTTTATCAAGTTTTTCCTGGATGTATTTGAGGATAGAGGTATTGCCAGGGAGACCGGTCAGAGGATTGTTGTCGGCCAGGCGATGGGCCCGGGCAAAGGCCAGATTCACCCGAGAGAGTAGTTCTTCTACGGAGACATTATCCCTTACGAAATCATCTGCGGGGTAAAGCTCCCAATCAAGTTGATAACAATCCGGCGGAAGGACCATAATAATAGGCAAAAAAGAAAGATAGAGGTTGTTTTTTAGGGCAACCAGAAGATCATAGACCAAGGTCGGGTCAAGGTCATACTGAACGATGAGGAGATCCGGTGGCTGAGAAAGGATAGATTCTGCGGCCTCACGAAAATTCTCTGGGGCAATGACTTCATAACCTTCGGTCAAAAGGGGTTTGGCCCAAGCGTCTTGTAATCTCTTTTCAACTAACAGAAATACCTTCGGCAAAACCTATCCCCTGCATCTCCATGGTAAAAAAGCGAAGTTCAAGCAAACGATCATCCAACACCGGCAGCAGTTCTTCAAAATCTTCTCTCTTTAACCGCAGAAGGGACCAGGCCTTTTCGTCTAAAGACGGCACCCATGGATCTCCTCCACTTCCATAGCCAAGGGCGCGGATGATTATATCTCCTAAATGGACCACTGCCGCCTCTTTCTTATATTTTCGGGCCTTTTCGACTTGATGATGAAAGGCGATGGGTTCAACCAGACGCTCAGGCAGGTTCCAATGGTTGGTCAGAAACTCCCCAATCTCGCTGTGATCAAGGCCCAAGATCTCTTTCTCCGCCTCCCGAAAACTAAGACCTCTCTCTTTGACCAGGGCCAAGATTTCCTGATACATCTCTGGAAATTCACTCCTGATGACCACCTTGCCCAGGTCATGGAGGAGACCGGCAGTGGTCACTTCCTCGGGGTTTTTGAGTTCCAGCTTTTGGGCCAGAAGCCCCGAGGCCGCCGCTACCCCAAGGGAGTGTTCCCAGAGACTCAAGTCTTCGCTTTGCATCATCTCAAAAATGGAGGCGGTGATAATCAAGGTGCGGATGACGTTAAAACCTAAGAGGACAATGGCGCTAGAGACAGTCGAGATCCGGCGGGGGAAGCCATAAAAGGCGGAGTTAACCATCTTTAAGACCTTACTGGTGAGGACCTGATCTTTTTCAATGATTTCGGCCAACTGAAAGGCGGTGGTCTTCTCATCTGCCAGGAGATGGGTGAGCTTGGTGACCACTGGGGGCAAGGTGGGCAAGGACTGGAGACTCTTTAGCCTTTTCTTGATCTTCCGGGCCTTCTCTTCAAGCACTTCCTTCCCCTTTTTGTCTTAACCAAAAAGCTCGGATGACCTCTTTGAGCATTTGTAGCCGCTCATCTTGTGCCACCCGAGAAAAACGCTCTTCAAGGGCCTTAAGTTCCTCCTCTAGTGGGCGCTCCCAAGGGAATTGTACCGGATGGCCTTCGACTAACAGGAACTTGACTTCCATTCTTTCAAAACGTTCGATCAGATCCTGGTCTAATTCCACCCCAGGGCCGCAAAGCACCCGGCCCTGGATGTCCTTTACCTCTTGGGCCAGTTTCATAGCTGGTTTGGCCAAAAAGATGGGGATCTTTTGCATCTCAAAGCTCCGGGTGGCGGTCGGTAAGGCCGACCTCTTTTTCAAATTGGTGCCCCAGGGCCAAGACCCGCTCTTCGCTGAAATGAGGCCCCATGATCTGAAGCCCGATGGGTAGGCCTTCTTTAGAGAAGGCACACGGTAAGGAAAGCCCTACTATCCCAGCCAGATTGACAGAAATGGTATAGATATCAGAAAGATACATCTTGAGGGGGTCATCGGTCCGTTCGCCGATCTTAAAGGCCGGCGAAGGGGCCACCGGCCCGATGACGAAATCGACCTCTTCAAAGGCCTTGGCAAAATCCTGGGCAATCAAGGTCCGTACCTGGGAGGCCTTCTTGTAATAGGCATCGTAATAACCCGCCGAAAGGGCATAGGTCCCGATCATGATTCGTCTCTTGACCTCTGGGCCAAACCCCTGAGAACGGGTCTTTTTGTACATGTCGATCAAGTCCTTGCCTTCGGCGCGAAAACCGTATTTCACCCCGTCGTACCGGGCCAAATTGGAGCTGGCCTCAGCCGGAGCAATAATGTAGTAAGCGGCGATGGCGTATGGCGAATGCGGGAGCGAGACCTCTTTCAGTTCCAAGCCCAGCCCCTTCATCACCTCTAAGGCCTTTTCCACCGCTTCTCTAACCTCCTCGGCTAGACCCTCTCCAAAGTATTCTTTCGGGACACCGACCTTTAGTCCTTTAAGGTCTTGCTCTAAGGACTTCTCATAGTCAGGCACTCCCTGCGGGGCACAAGTTGAATCTCTAGGATCTGGCCCGGCGATGACCTTTAACAAAAGGGCGGTATCAGCCACGGTGCGCGTCAGAGGGCCGATTTGATCCAAGGAGGAGGCAAAGGCCACCAAGCCGTATCGCGACACCCGGCCATAGGTGGGCTTAAGCCCCACTACTCCACAGAAAGAGGCCGGTTGCCTGATGGAACCACCGGTGTCTGAACCAAGAGAGCCGGCACAGAGACCGGCAGCCACCGCCGCCGCAGACCCACCGGAAGAACCACCAGGGACCCGAGAAAGATCCCAGGGATTGTGCGTTGGGAAAAAGGCCGAGTTCTCTGTGGAAGAACCCATGGCAAATTCGTCTAGATTGGTCTTCCCTAAGATGACCGCCCCGGCGGTACGCAGGCGTTCGATGACCGTGGCGTCATAGATAGGGACAAAATTTTCTAGGATCTTTGAGGCGCAGGTGGTGCGTATGCCTTTGGTACAGATATTATCTTTGATGGCCAAGGGGACTCCAAGGAGCGGTTTTTCTTCCCCGGCCTTAAGGGCCTTGTCTGCCTCTCGGGCCTGGGAAAGGGATTCTTCTTCGGTGATAGTGATATAGGCCTTCACTTTGGGATCTAACTCAGAGATCCGGTTGAGGAAGTGCCTGGTTAGTTCTTCGCTTGAGACCTCTCCTCGACGTAAAAGATCACGAAGCTTGACCAATGATTCCCAATGAATAGACATGGCTGCCTCCTATTTGATCACTTTCGGGACGACAAAAAAGCCGTTTTCCTTCTCCGGGGCGTTGGACAAGACCTCTTCCACCGTATAGGACGGCTTGACCTCATCCTCACGGAAGACATTGCTTAGTTGAAGGGCGTGATAAGTAGGTTCTATCTGACTGGTGTCAAGTTCGTTCAGTTTGGCCACATAGTTCAAGATATCAGCCAATTGGGTGGTAAAGAGTTCCACCTCTTCCTCCGAAAACTCAAGTCGCGCCAAATGGGCCACGTGGAGGACTTCTTCGCGTGAGATGCTCATTGACTCTCCTCCTTGAGGGGGATTTGACAGGCAAACTTTATCGCAAGCTTTTGAGAAATGCCAACCTTTTTGGTCCTTGACATTGTCGGGTCAGTATTAAAGAATCAGACAAAATCTCTGAGGAGGGCGTGATGTTAAAAAGGGCTATTTTGTTGATATGTTTGGTCTTTTTGGTGGCTTCCTGTGGGTCTTTCTCAAACAGGTCAGCTAAGGTGACCACCCCGGCTGCTCCCACCAAACCCCTTTACACAGGGACCGAGTTCCCAGACATTGTTGTCCCCCGGGGCATGAGCGTGGTCCAAAGCAAATCCATGGTGGTCAACACCTCTTCTTTTGTGGGTGGTGTCCTTACCCTGCGCGGGAGGATAAAGGTAGAGTCCTTGATCGAATTTTTCAAAAACCAGCTTGAAGCTCGGGGTTGGGAACTGGCCGGGAGTATCCATTACAAAAACACCCTTTTGGCCTTCCAACGGCCTAACGGCTCATGCATCGTCTACATTTCCGAACCTGGAATGGGCATCACCACCGAGATTCAAATTTGGGCCAGTGAAGTCCTCTCTCCGGTCAAATGATCTTAAAGAAAAGGAAGATCCTCCTCGGGGTGACCGGGGGGATCGCCGCCTATAAGGCCCCTGAGCTCCTGCGCCTCTTCCAGAAGAAAGGGGCCTTGGTACGCGTGGTATTGACCCAAGGGGCTGAGGCCTTTATCTCACCCCTTACCTTTGAGGCCCTGACGCGGAAGAGGGTCATCACTCAAAACGATTTTCTAAGACCCCAAGGGGGGGTTATTCCCCATATTGACCTGGGGCGCTGGGCTGAGACCATCGTCGTTGCCCCGGCTACCGCGGCCTTTCTTTCCAGCCTGGCCATGGGAGATGCCTCTTCGGTCCTTACGGCCATCATTATGGCCTCTAAGGCCCCGGTACTCCTCTGCCCGGCCATGAATAAACGCATGTGGCAACATCCGGCTACCCAGGAAAATATCTCGCATCTTAAGAGCTATGGCTACACGGTCCTTTCTCCAGAAGAAGGCGCCCTGGCTTGTGGGGAAAGGGGCCCGGGGAGGTTGCCTTCTTTAGAGGCTATCTTGGCCTTTACCGAAAGACTCCTGGCCCCTAAGGATCTCTCCGGGAAGACGGTCTTGGTCACCGCCGGTCCCACCCGGGAGCCTGTTGATCGAGTGCGCTTTATTTCTAATCGCTCTTCTGGGCGGATGGGCGTGGCCCTGGCGTACGCTGCCTGGCTTCGGGGAGCTGAAGTCTTTCTCGTCCACGGGCCGCTTTCCGTCCCTTTACCTCCCGGAGTCGAAGGAGTGCCTGTTGAAACGACGAAAGAGATGTTAGAAGCGGTCAAAAAACTCTTCCCCGAGGTAGATATCCTGCTCATGGCCGCGGCGGTGGCGGATTTTGTGTTCAAGGCCCCGGTTCCTGGCAAAATTAAGAAACAGGAGCACTTAACCCTTGAATTGATCAAGGCCCCAGATATTTTACAAAGTATTAAAGACCTACGTCGTCCTGGCCAGATCATCGTCGGCTTTGCTGCCGAAGAAGGGAAAGTCCTTTGCGAAGAGGCTGAACGTAAATTGAAAGAAAAGGCCCTGGATCTGATCGTGGCCAATGATATTTCCCGCCAGGAAACAGGCTTTGAGGCGGAAACCAACGAGGTCTTGATCCTTGATCGCCTTGGATCTCAAAAAAAGATTCCCCTTGCCCCTAAAAGCGAAATAGCCTGGGCCATTTGGGATCAGGTCTTGGATTATGAAAAAAGAGTTAACAAGGCGTCTTAAACGCTTAAGGGCCACTCTCGCCCGAAAAAAGGCCGCACTTTTGGTCCTTTCTCCGGAAAACAGGCGATATCTCTCCGGCTTTCCCCCAGAGGATGTGAGCCTCAGCGAGAGCTCCGGGGCCCTTTTGATCACCACGAAAGAGGCCTTTCTACTTACCGACCCGCGGTACCAGGAAGAAGCCAAGGAGTGTGAGCCCCTCTTTGAGCCGGTCATCTATCAGCGAGGCCTCTGGCCTGAATTGGCCCGCCTGGGTCCAAAACTCGGGCTCAAAAAACTCCTCTTTGAAGAGGTCTATCTTTCCTACGCCGGTTACCAGGCCCTCAAAAAATATCTACCCAAGGTGGACCTTGAAGGGACCAAGGGCCTAGTCGAGCGCCTGCGGGCGGTCAAAGAAGAGGAAGAAATCAGTCTCATCAAGAAATCTTTAGCCATCGCCGAAGATATTTTGGCCGAAGCCTCGCGCCTTGTCCTCCCTGGTCGGACGGAAAAAGAAATAGCCGCCCGGATCATCGAGCTTTCTTATCGTCTGGCCGAAGGTCCCTCCTTTCCCCCTATCGTGGCCGCCGGCCCTCATAGTGCCCGCCCCCATGCCGAACCAAGGGATTATCGTCTAAGGCCTGGAGAGCCGGTAATCATCGACATGGGGGTAAAGTATCAGGGCTATTGTTCGGATATCACCCGTAGTTTTTGCGTGGGGAAACCGGATGCCAAGTTCAAAGAGATCTATCAATTGGTACTCAAGGCCAAAGAAGCCGCGCAAAAGGAAATAAAGGCCGGGATCTATGCGCGGGTCCCTGATCTCGCTGCCCGTGACCTCTTCAAAGAGGCCGGGGTAGAAAAACACTTCTGGCATTCCCTGGGGCATGGTGTGGGGCTTGCCATCCATGAGGCCCCGGCAGTCTCTTTTCGCAGCCGAAAAAAACTCCGAGCTGGCCAGGTAATTACGGTGGAGCCGGGTCTTTATTTCACGGATTGGGGTGGAGTCAGGTTGGAAGACATGGTCGTCGTCCGCGAAGGAGGGGCTGAACGCTTAAACCGCCTCGGCTTCCTCCGTTTTGATTAGGTCCTTCAAAGAAAAAGCCGACGCAGGAGGTCTTGATGATCATTGTCACCGGTGGGGCGGGGTTTATTGGGAGCAATCTAGTTAAGGGACTCAATGAAAGAGGAATTAGCGACATTTTGATTGTAGACAACCTGGAAAAGGCCGAAAAACATAAGAATCTAAACAGCTTGGACTTCTATGACTTTGTCGATAAAAGAGACTTTATAAATCACCTTTCCAAGTTTAAAGACCTTAACCTTGAGGTTATTTTCCACCAAGGAGCCTGTTCTAACACCATGGAATATAACGGAAGATATATGATGCAAAACAATTATGATTATAGCAAGGAATTGCTCCATTTTGCCCTAGAAAACAAGATAAGATTTATCTATGCCTCATCTGCTTCTGTGTATGGAAACGGAACAAACGGTTTTAAAGAAGAGAGAACCTGTGAGTACCCCTTAAATATTTATGCCTTTTCTAAGTTTTTATTTGACATATATGTTAGGCGTCTTCTCGAAAATTCTGACATACAAATTGTTGGTTTGCGGTACTTTAACGTTTATGGCCCCCAGGAAAATCACAAAGATAAAATGGCTTCGGTGGTCTTTCACTTCCACAATCAGATCCTAAAAGAAGGCAAAATGAAATTGTTTGAAGGAAGTGAAAATTTCAAGAGAGACTTCGTCTATGTAAGAGATGTAGTAAAAGTTAATCTATTTTTCTTAGATCATCCTGAGAAAAAAGGTATTTTTAATTGCGGGACAGGTAAGGCCCGCAGTTTCTTAGATATAGCCAAGATCATGAAAAATTTATACGAGAAGGCCGAAATAGAATTTATCCCCTTCCCTGGGGTGTTAAAGGGTAAATATCAAACCTTCACCGAGGCTGATCTATCTAATCTTAGGAGAGCAGGATATAAAGATGGATTTTCCTCCCTAGAAGAAGGAGTAACGGAATACGTAAAGATTCTCAAAGAAAGCAATGGGTATTGGATGTAAAAACAAATGAGCACCGTTCCCCTAGCGGGGAACGGTTGTTTCTTAATCTGTAGCGTATTCTACCTTCCAGACCTCATAGACCTTCCCGGCCAGGGACGGTGCAGGCTTAAGGGTTGGTTTTCCAGGCCTCCAGCCGGCAGGGCAGGCCTCGCCAGGATGCTCTCGTACATATTGAAAGGCCTGGATCTGACGAATTAGTTCATCTACATGACGACCGACCGGGGCATTGAGGACTTCAGCGGCCTGAACCACGCCGTCTGGGTCGATGATAAAGCGACCGCGGAGATTTACCCCTAGTTTTTCATCATAAACGCCATAGAGCTGCCCGATCTTGGCCCCTACATCCCAAAGCATCGGATAAGGAATACCGCCTTCGACCATCTTAGAAAGCTCCAATTCCTGCCAGACCTTATGGGAAAAGACCGTGTCCGTACTGATGGCCAGCACCTCTACACCCACTTTCTGGAGCTCGGGCTAGCGGACCGCTATCGTGGAAAGCTCTGTTGGTCAAACAAAGGTAAAATCCGCT
>CAZKEG010000016.1:0-12540 GCA_964551715.1 uncultured Thermodesulfobacteriota bacterium | reverse complement strand
GCCAGTCAATGGGTACACGGTCAAGGAGATCCTCTAATGGCCTTAAACAACCGTGAATATCGCCAATGGCGATGATTTTGCTCATGGCTAGAGGTCAAGCCAAATCATAGCTCTAAAACGCCGATCGTCGAGACGTTTGAGACCAGCAGCCCGTGCGGCTTGTAAGGCCTCTTCGTATTCTTCTTTGGTCAACCGTCGATCAAGTGGGGGGTATTTCCAGGCATCACCACAAGGATAATATTGATCCATTACGTTGACATAGGTGTGAGGGGAAATCTCGGAGGCAATCCATTTAAGTATTTCTGGGGTCCCGGCCAGGTTTTCAGGAAGGACTAGATGCCGGATGAGGAGCCCCTTTTTGGCGATAAAATTATCATCAAGTTCCAGGTCTCCCACCTGGCGGTGCATTTCTTTGATGGCTGCTCGAGCTACTTGGGGATAGCGAGGTACCTTTGAGAGTTTTAAGGCCGTCTTTTCATCCCAGTATTTGAAGTCAGGCATGTAGATATCGATGACACCATCAAGGAGCTTTAAAGTCTCAAGGCTCTCGTAGCCACCGCAATTGTAGACCAAAGGTATTCGAAGACCCTTTTCGACCGCAAGGACCAAGGCCTTTAAAATATAGGCCACCTGATGGGTCGGGGTGACGAAATTGATATTGTGACAGCCCCTGGCCTGAAGGGCGAGCATCATGCGCGCCAATTCCTCGACACTGACCACCTCCCCCTGGCCAAGATGGCTTATCTCCCAGTTCTGACAATAGACACAGGCCATGTTGCAATAGGTGAAAAAGATGGTCCCTGAGCCTCCAAAACCCACTAGAGGTTGTTCCTCACCAAAGTGGGCCCCGTAGCTTGAGACCATAGGGCCTTCGGTTACCCGACAAAAACCCGCCTCTCCGGCCAGACGGTTTACACCACACTCATGGGGGCAAAGATTACAGGCCTCCATGCGGGAGAAGGCCTCTTCCGCCCTTTCTTTTAGCTCACCTCTTCCATGGAGTGAGAGATAGAGCGGTTCCATCCCGTTATCCTTCTTTGGCCGGTAGATCCTCTACCGGATTGCAGGTCGGTCACCCCAGACCTTCGTAAAAATAAAGGATCTTTTCCTCTATCGGACGGCGTTTGGGGGGGAGCTTGACCGCCTTTTCCAGACGTTTCTTGAGTTCTTCACGCGAAGGGAGATCCTCCCGCTTATGACCAACGACCTTTTTGGCTATACAATCAAGGATAGAATATTCCACACCGTTGGTCTGTACGGCAAAAGGAAGGACGTGGTCTGGACAGAGGAGCCTTGCCGCGGCCATGGCCCCCCGTTCCCTGCTGACCACCGAGGTAGGATGACAGCGAATACACATCCCGGGCTTTCCGTCTACCGAGACCACAAGGTCTATCTTTGCTTCCAGACGCTTGTTGGCTACTTCCACCACCAAAGGAACATCGAATTGGATATCCTCTGGAGAATATCCCTTTTCTTGGATAAGATATCGGGCGATATCCTCCTTAAGATCCTTCAAGACGTTTAAGGGGCACTCACAGGATTCGGCCAAGGCACACTTGAGATCAGACATGGCTGCTTTAGACCTCTATCTAACGTATTGAATCAATCATATTGTAGGACACAGAGCTTTCATTTTAAAGATAACAAAAATTAGAAATTTTTTGAGAATCTTCTCTTGGCTTTTTCTTTCGGTTGCCTTCTTGGCGCTCTAATGTTAAATAGCGCGCAAAACACACGCCCTTAGACGAGGGTGGTGGGGTGTCCGTGTGCCAACGGATGGCCACCCTTGTGGGCGGAGGAAAAACCCAAAGGAGGTCGTTCTATGGCAAGACTCACCATGAAACAGCTACTGGAGGCCGGGGTCCACTTTGGGCACCAGACCCGCCGTTGGAATCCGAAGATGAAGCCCTTCATCTTCGGTGAGCGAAACGGTATCCACATTATTGATCTTCAACAGACGGTAAAGCTCTTTGACGTGGCCTATGACTTTATCGTGGAGACGGTGGCCAACGGGGGCAAGGTCCTCTTCGTTGGGACCAAGCGTCAGGCCCAAGACACCATCAAGGAAGAGGCCGAGCGCTGTGGGATGTACTATGTCAATCATCGTTGGCTTGGTGGGACCCTTACCAATTTTCGGACCATACGCCAGAGCGTAGACAAACTCAAGAAACTAGAAGAATGGTTTGAAGACGGGACTATCGAGCGTTTTCCTAAGAAAGAGCGTTTGAAACTTGAGCGTCTCAAGCAAAAGCTTGAACGAAACCTGGGGGGTATTAAAGACATGGAAGAGCTCCCTCAGGCCATTTATATCGTGGATCCCAAGAAAGAACACATCGCCGTGCTTGAGGCCAGAAAGCTTGAGATCCCCATTGTGGCCATCGTGGACACCAACTGTGATCCTGACCTTATCGACTACATCATTCCCGGAAATGACGACGCCATCCGGGCCATCAAGCTCTTGACCAGTAAGATTGCCGACGCCTGTCTTGAAGGCCTCTCCCTCTGGGAAGAGAAACTCCAGGCTGAGACAGACAAGGCCATTGAGGAAGAAATGGCCGAGGCGGCTGAGGCTGCCGAAGGTGAGGCGGAAAAACCAGAAGAGACTACCGAGGCAGCCGAGCCTGGGGAGGAGGTTCAGAGCGAGGCTCAAGTCTAGTATTACAAGGGCTCAAAATATCTAAAGGAGGTTCAAAATGGCCGAAGTAACCATGGAGATGATCAAAAAGCTCCGTGAGCGCACGGCAGCTGGGTTTATGGATTGTAAAAAGGCCCTGGAAGAGGCCGGTGGAGACATGGAGAAGGCCGTAGACCTTCTGCGGCAGAAGGGCTTGGCTGTAGCGGCCAAGCGGGCTGGTAAGGCCACCACCGAGGGCGTGGTGGTGGCCTATATACACGCCAATAAAAAGCTCGGGGCTATGGTCGAGGTAAATTGTGAGACGGACTTTGTGGCCCGTACCGAAGAGTTTCAAAAGTTTGCCTATGATGTGGCCATGCATATCGCGGCCACCAATCCCATCTGTATCTCGCGGGATGATATGCCCCAAGAAGTACTTGAAAAAGAAAAAGAGATCTACGCGGCTCAAGCCAGAGAGAGCGGAAAACCGAAAAATATTATTGAAAAGATCGTCCAGGGTAAGCTAGAAAAGTTTTACAAAGAGGCCGTGCTCCTTGAGCAACCCTTTGTCAAAAATCCGGATCTGACCATTCAGGATCTCTTGAACGAGCTCATGTCTAAGACCGGAGAGCGTATCGTCATTCGTCGTTTCACTCGTTACCAAGTAGGGGAGGAAGCCTAAAATGAACGAGCCCCGCTATCGCCGCATTCTTCTTAAACTGAGTGGCGAGGCCCTAATGGGGGCTACCTCTTTTGGTATTAGCCCGGAGGTCATGTTCAGCTTGGCCAAGGAGATCGCTAATGTTCATACCTTAGGGGTAGAGATCGGCATCGTTATCGGCGGGGGGAATATCTTTCGCGGCGTAGCCGGGGCAGCCAAGGGCCTTGATCGGGCTCGAGCGGATTATATGGGCATGCTGGCCACGGTGATCAACGCCCTGGCCTTACAAGATGCCCTAGAATTTCATAAAGTGCCGGCCCGGGTGCTTTCGGCCTTAGAGATCCGGGCCGTGGCCGAACCCTATATCAGGGCTAGGGCCATACGCCACCTGGAGAAGGGTAGGGCGGTCATCTTTGCTGCCGGCACTGGAAATCCCTTTTTTACCACCGATACCGCCGCTGCCCTGCGGGCCTTGGAGATCAAGGCCGAAATCCTCTTTAAGGCCACCAAGGTGGACGGAGTCTATTCCGCTGACCCGATGAAAGACCCTACGGCCCAGAAATTCGATTTCCTCACTTATGACGAAGTCCTCGAAAGGGGACTAAAAGTAATGGATGCCACGGCCATTTCTCTGGCCAAAGAATATAACCTACCGGTGTTGGTCTTTAGTATGCAGCAACCTGGCAACATCCTTAAGGCCATATGCGGACAACAGGTGGGAACTCTAGTAGGAGGTAAGAGGTCATGAAGGAGCACCTGGATGATGCCAGAAAACGGATGGACAAATCGGTCAAGGCCTTCCAGTCTGAAATAGCTCGAGTACGCACTGGACGGGCCTCAGTGGCCCTCCTTGATGGAGTAAAGGTCGATTATTATGGTTCAACCATGCCCCTTAATCAAATGGCCACCATCACCGTGGCTGAGGCGCGTTTGATCGTCATCCAACCCTGGGACCCTTCGGCCATCGGGGCCATCGAAAAGGCCATTCAAAGGTCAGACCTGGGGCTCACCCCGGTCAACGATGGTAAAGTAATCCGTATCTCCATCCCACCCCTTACCGAAGAACGGCGTAAGGAATTGGTAAAGATGGTCCGCAAGATGGCGGAAGAGGCCCGTGTAGCTATCCGTAATATCCGGCGTGATATCCTGGATGATCTGAAGAAGATGAAGAAAGAAGGTGAACTTGCTGAGGACGATTTTTATCGGGCTCAGGATCAGCTCCAAAAGATCACCGACGAGCACATCAAAAAGATCGATAAGATCCTAGAGACCAAGGAAAAGGAAATTATGACCGTCTGATGGAAGACCTGGAAAAACTCCCTACACACGTGGCCATTATCATGGATGGTAATGGCCGCTGGGCAAAAAAGCGGGGGCTCCCCCGCGTGATGGGGCACCGTGCTGGAATGGAATCCGTAAGGGTGGTGGTGCGTAAGGCTCGCGAGCTAGGGATCAAAGTCCTTACCCTCTATGCCTTCTCCAAGGAAAATTGGCGTCGACCAAAAGACGAAGTTGGAGCCTTGATGGGGCTCCTTGAGACCTACCTTCGCAAAGAGGTAGACGAGCTAGATCGTCAGGGGATTGCCCTTCGGACCATCGGCGAAACGGAAATGCTCCCCAAAAACATCCAAGCCCTGCTCAAAGAGTCCATCCAAAGGACGGCCAAAAACCAGGACATGATCCTTAATTTGGCCTTAAGCTATGGAGGACGGGCGGAGATAACTCGGGCGGCCAGATTGATCGCCGAGGCCTGCCTACGAGGAGATCTCTCACCTGACGAGATCACCGAAGAAATGTTTGCTCAGTATCTCTACACTGCCAGGCTCCCTGATCCAGACCTCCTCATCCGGACCAGCGGTGAACAAAGGATCTCTAATTTTTTGCTTTATCAATGTGCTTATACCGAGTTTTACATCACCCCTGTACTTTGGCCGGATTTTCGCGAAGAAGAATTTATGGCTGCCCTTCGCGATTATGCCCGCCGAGAGAGGCGTTTCGGGAAGACCAGCGAACAGATAAAGGGCGAGAGGTGAGATGCACCGTGCCCGTGTCCTTACCGCCGTTTGCCTGCTCCCCCTTGTCGTTTTCCTGATCCTCAAAGGTCCTGAAAATCTACTCTTGGTGGTGGTCATTCTCTTGGCCTCTCTCGGCTTTCATGAATACACCCGGATGACCGCCCTTCCTCAAGGGCTCTTCGGCCTGGGGCTCTTTTCCCTTTGGCTCCTTGCCGGTGGCCTTTTTCTAAAGGGTCTTTCTTGGTCTGCTGGCCTATGGACCGGGCTTTTTTTATTTACCCTTTATTTTCTGAAAAATTTTGATAAGGCTTCCTTTCTTAGGCTCTGGGCCTTGACCTTGGCCGGTCTTCTCTATATAGCCTTGGGTTTTTTCCACCTCTTCGCCTTGACCGAACTTTCAAAAGGAAGACTCTGGCTTCTTACCCTGCTGGCGGCGGTCTTTGGCACAGATACCGGGGCCTACTATGTCGGAAAGGCCCTTGGTCGTCACAAACTGGCCCCTCATATAAGCCCTGGGAAGACGGTTGAAGGGGCCATCGGGGGGACCTTGCTCGGGACCGGCCTTGGGACCGGCCTTGGTCTTTATTTCGGCCTGGCGGGATCGAAGTGGCTCCTTATGGTAACCCTTTTCGTTTCCATAGTAGGCCAGATCGGAGACCTCTTGGAATCGATGATCAAACGGGCCTGCGGGGTCAAAGATTCCGGGGCCTTACTCCCTGGGCACGGAGGTGTCCTTGATCGGGTGGATGCCCTTATCTTCGCTGCCCCTTTGCTCTATTGGTTCTTAGTTATTTTTCAAAAATTGATGTAAATTTATGACCAAGTCGAATGTTTAGAGGATGAAAACAACCCCTGTCAGACGCAAAAAGCTGGCCATTTTGGGTTCAACCGGTTCCATCGGACGTAACACCCTTGATATCGTTGCCCGCTTTCCTGAACGCTTTGAGGTCGTGGCCCTGGCCGCTGGTGAAAATGTAGACCTCCTTGCCGAACAGGCCCAGAGATTTCGCCCGAAGCTCATCTCCTGTAAGCACCCCCCTTTGGCCGAAAAAATTCGCCGGATCATCCCTAAAGAGACTGAACTCTTGACCGGTAAAGAAGGGGCCTTGGCCGTAGCTACCCACCCGGAGGCCGAACTGGTGGTCTCGGCCATGGTCGGGGCGGTGGGGCTTTTGCCCACCTATGAAGCCATTCGCGCCGGAAAAGATATTGCCCTGGCCAATAAAGAGACCATGGTCATGGCCGGGGAGTTGGTCATGCGGGAGGCCCGGGCCCGCGGGGTCAAGATCCTCCCTATAGACAGTGAACATTCAGCCATCTTTCAGGCCTTGCAAGGAAATCGCAAAGAAGACCTGGCCCGGATCATCCTGACTGCCTCTGGGGGTCCCTTCCGCACCTGGTCCAAAGAAAGATTGGTCCAAGTCAGCAAAGAAGAGGCCTTAAAGCACCCCAATTGGCAGATGGGGACCAAGATTACCATTGATTCCGCCACCCTGATGAACAAAGGCCTTGAAGTCATTGAGGCCCATTATCTCTTCCAAGTGCCGGTGGAAAAGATCGAGGTCAAGATCCATCCTCAAAGCATCGTCCATTCCTTGGTGGAATATATAGACGGCTCGGTCATTGCCCAACTCGGCCTCCCGGATATGCGGGTCCCGATTGCCTATGCCCTTTCTTATCCCGAGCGTCTGCCCCTTGATCTCCCCCGGCTGGATTTGGCTGCTGCTTCTCCCCTTACTTTTGAAGAACCTGATCTCGAAAAATTTCCGGCCCTTGGACTTGCCTATCAAGCTATCAAGACCGGAGGCACGGCCCCAGCGGTGCTAAACGCTGCCAATGAGGTGGCGGTTGAGGCCTTCCTGAAGGGTAGGTTGCGTTTTGACCTTATTCCTCGTCTAGTGGCTGAAGTTTTGGAGACATATCCTGTTTGCCCGGTAAAAGAGATCGAAGACGTGCTAGAGGCTGATACATTGGCTAGAGTTAAGGCTGAAGCCGTGCTCGAAAAATTATCCAGGGAGACGTCCTAATGAACCCCATCATTGCGGTCATCCTCGTCCTGGGAGTCCTTATTTTTTTCCATGAGTTGGGTCATTTTTTGGTGGCCCGCATGGTTGGTGTTCAGGTCCTGCGTTTTTCTCTTGGTTTTGGGCCAAGGCTGTTTGGTTTTAACCGCGGGGGGACGGATTATTGTCTTTCTCTCATCCCGCTAGGAGGATATGTCAAACTCCTTGGGGAAAACCCAAATGAGTCCCTTTCTCCCAAGGATATTCCTTACTCTTTTTCTCATCGCCCGCTAAAGGACCGAGTCTTGATCGTCCTGGCCGGCCCGGTGGCCAATTTTGTCTTGGCCTGGATACTTTTTAGCTTTGTTTTTCTTTTTCAGGGGCGACCTTATATGCTCCCAGCCATAGGTAATATCATGCCTGACTCTCCGGCGGCTGAAGCCGGCCTAAAGCCCGGAGACCTGGTCCTAGAGATTGACGGCCATCCGGTCAAGAGCTGGGATGAAATGGCGGAATTGATCCGCCAAAGCGAAGGAAAACCTCTAAAACTCCTGGTCAAACGGAAGGATAAGACCTTGGAGCTCACCGTAACCCCCAAGCTTAAGGAAGTGACCAATATCTTCGGAGAAAAGATCAAGGTCCCCCTTATTGGGATTACAGCAGCAGGGGATACCGCGGTGGAGAAATTAAATCCTCTTATGGCTGTGGTAGAGGCCCTAGTGCGGGTCGTGGTCTTGATCAAGCTCACTCTCCTTGCCTTTGTGAAACTCATCGAACGAGTCCTTCCGCTTTCCACCTTAGGGGGGCCCATCTTTATCGCCCAATTGGCTAGCAAGCAGGCCCAACAAGGGATCTGGCCGCTTGCCTTTTTCACCGGTGTGCTCTCGGTAAACCTCGGTGTCTTAAATCTCCTTCCTATTCCGGTGCTTGATGGTGGGCACCTTTTCTTCTACGCCATCGAGGCCATAAGGGGGAAGCCCCTTAGTATGCGTCAGCGCGAGGTGGCTCAGCAGATTGGCCTGGCCCTGCTGATCACCCTGATGCTGGTGGTCTTTTATAACGACATCCTTCGACTGCTTCACGGAGGATGATTTTAGCCCCTCCCCGAAATAGACGATAAGAGCCTAAAAGAATTAAGTAAAATTATTTTGCAATTCGTTTTTAGTTTTTGGTAGGGGCGGGTGACAATAAAACCAAAAACGGGAGGGGTAAGATGGCAGAAAAGTGCGAATTCCTTGCAAATTGTGGTTTTTTTAAGAATTTTAAGGGTAATTCGGAGGTAATCAAGCAGGGTTGGATCAAGTTGTATTGCGAGAATCGAAAGAAATCCGAAGAATGTGCGCGGAAAAAATATCGGCGGGAAAAAGGGCATCCTCCTCCGGATAACATGACCCCAACCGGAAAGCTGCTTTAATCTTTGGCTGCCGGGGATTCCCGGCAGCCAAAGATAATCCTTTTCGTCTGCTTCAATAATCGCCTCTTCATGTTTGTCCTTTCTAAGGAAATCCTTTCTCGTCGCCGAAATTTAATTAACAGATATAGTTAGTCTCAATAAACGTAGAAGGCCTAGGGCTAAAAGATTTTTAATTTTGGCAAAAGATTTAAAACGGTTTATTTTGGAGAAGATAGGACTGGCGGGGAGTCCTTATGAAGCTTCAAGAACGGATGCTCTATCACAGTCGTGTTCGTATAGACCGAAATATTTTTCTCCTCGTTGCCTTGGTCTCCTTTGGCGGGGCTATCTTTTGTGGGACAGAAGTGGTCTTAAGCTTCATAGGACAAACCCTCTGTCAGACGGAAACCTGCCACATAGTAGAGACCTTTTCTCTGTTTTCCAGGCCAGTCCTCTCGGGCTTTGCCACCTTTTATTTTCTCTTGCAAGGTCTAGGGGCCCTCTATGTCTGGCGGGGGAAAGATTCTCTTCTTCGGCCTGTAATCCTCGTAGCGGCCATGGCCATCGGCGCGGAAAGTATCCTCTTCCTGCGACAGTTTGTCGATTATCATCTCCATTGCTCTTTTTGCCTGATAGTGGCGGCCTTCACTTCGGTCTCAGCCGGGATCATTTTGCTAGCCTGTAAAAGGCTGGCCGTGTTCGGGGCCATAATCGGCGTAGCGGCGGCCATGATCCTTACCCCTATTTCTCTGCAATCTCTCTCTCAGGCCTCGACGAAACACATCCATCGCGGCTCGCCCACCGAAAAATGGATCCTTATTTATGCCCCTGATTGTCCCCATTGTCATAAAGTGCTTTCCTTTTGCCAAAACTTAAAAGATATCGATCTCAAACTCTGCCCCAAAGACAAGGCCCTTGCTTTTTTACAATTATTGGGAATAAAAGGGGTCCCGGTACTGATAGTCAATCGAGATGGTGAAAAGAAGATCTTGGTGGGCTCGGGACTGATTCTTTCTTATCTTAAAGGGCAAGAAAAAGAGGCCTTTCCCTCTTCTCTCCTTACACCAAGCGGCATTTGTGAAGAAAATCGTAAATGTGAACCCCTTAACGAAAAAGACTTTCTTCCCCTTACGACGCCTTTTTAATCAGCTCAAGGGCAACAAAACCCGCCTCCGAGGCCAGGCCTGATCGCGGGTTTTCCACTCTAGGGGACTCTTCGGGTTTAAAGAAGAGGATTGAAGAGCTCTTCCCTAAAGAAAACCCCACTTCATGGGCTAGGGTTAAGGCCTCATCAATGGTCAAAAATTGGGCAAAACGATAAAGGGGATGCCCTTTTTGACCCTTTTGGGTGTAGAATTGCCCCCAGGAAGACTCTCGGGGGACTATGCCTAAAAGGACTCGCCCCCCAACTTTCAGGACCCTGAAGGCCTCTTTCAGTGCGGCTTTTTTCTGGGGGATAAAACAAAGGGTAAAGAAAAAGGCCACCGTGGCCAGGCTCTGATCCCGAAAGGGCAGGGCCTCGGCCAAGCCGCAGATACAACGGATACCTCGGTTGCGGGCCAGGGCCAACATCTCAAAGGTGGGATCAAGCCCGAACTCTATTTCAAGGGCGGTGGCAAAACGCCCTGTGCCTACCCCAACCTCAAGGGCGGGCCTTTCCCAGGGCCCAAGGGCCTTGATGGCCTTTAGTTCATTGGCAAAGAGGAGGTTGTCCTCATACCAAGCGTCGTATTCATGGGCTACGGCGCCGAAAGCTTGGCTTATTTTTTTAACTGAAGTTGACATAGGCGGGGGATCTTTACCGTGAAAATCGTCCCTTGGCCGGGTTTACTCTGGACATTAATGCTTCCACCGTGGGCGTCAACAATATTTTTGACGATGGTAAGCCCTAAACCAGTCCCCACAGAGACCCCTTCTTTTTTGGTCTTTACCCGATAAAAGGGATCAAAGATGTGGGGTAGGGCCTCCTGAGGAATACCCTGCCCCTGATCCTCGACCTCGATCACCGCGGAATCATTCTCTTTTAACAGGCGTACACGCACCTCCGTCCCCTCTGGGGAATATTTGATGGCATTATCGATGAGATTAGACAAAACTCTTTCCAATTGGAGTCGATCGGCCACGATTTGGACCCCTTCCGAGGCTAAGGAATAGATCAGGGAAATGTTGTTTTTTTCGGCGCTTAGCTTGAATCGCTCACAAACTTCTCTAATCACGGTATCAAGCTCACAAGGCATGAGCTGGAGCCGGTATTGCCCGGTCTCAAAACGTAACATGTCCAGAAAAGAGAGGATCAACGACTCAAGCTTGCTCAGCTCCTTGGAAATGGTTTCCAGATAAGTTTGTTGTTTGGTGGTTATAGGACCGGCCTTCTCTTCGAGTAAACGCTTTATCAACCCCAGGGTGATGACCAGAGGGGCCTTAAAATCATGGGCCAGCATGGACATGAAGTATTTCTTTTGGGCCTCATAACGTTTGATTTCTCGGGCATCGGCCAAATAAATGACCAGACCGATAATCGAATCTTTCTCCTTAATGGGATAGGCGTTGACCAACACCGGAATCTTTTCTCCCCGCCGACTGAAGACCCGACTCTCGAAGTTTTCGACAAAAAGCCCCTCGTTTATCACTCGCAAGAGATAGGAATCTTTATCCCAAAGTTCTTCTCTGAGGATATTATTTATTGGCTGGCCTATGAAATCGGTCTCTTCACAACCGAGGAGTTCTTGGGCCCGGCGGTTATAGTCGATGATGACAAAATCACAATCTAAAATAAAGAGGGCTAGGGGTATACTGTCTTTTACTGCTTGATATAGCCAGGCACAGCTTTGGGCCTTAATATCCGACATTAAGACTCCGTTCTCTTGACTTTTCCCTTAACATAAACATTTTTGTTTGTTATAGCCATCCCGAATAATTCCTGACCAAGGAGAGTTTTATGGAGTTTAAGGCCCTTTCTCATCCCA
Source organism: uncultured Thermodesulfobacteriota bacterium (assembly GCA_964551715.1). Classification (GTDB taxonomy): domain Bacteria; phylum Desulfobacterota; class Thermodesulfobacteria; order Thermodesulfobacteriales; family Thermodesulfatatoraceae; genus CAZKEG01. The sequence continues at coordinate 888 of CAZKEG010000016.1, read as the reverse complement.
CTCTTATCGGTAGTTTTCCGGGAAAAGACCACCGTAAGGCGGTAGATCAGGTCTTTAAATACTGTCCAGAAGTACCCTGTTGGCCACAGTTGCCAGCTTATCCTCAGGAAGGGATGCTAAGGCAATTTACCACCGGGCTTCCGGGGTTTAGATCTGAAAATCTGGTCCTTGATTCCACCTCTCCGGAATTCGAGGCCGAGATGCTTGCCTTTTACGAAGAATACATGGCCATCCAAGAGGGGGCACAAAGGCTTTCTGAAAGCCGTTTTGTGATCCGGCGCGAAGAGGCCCCGGGTCTTTATTTCCTCGTGGAAGAGATCCGAAAAAAGGCCATCAAACCAAGGGCGGTAAAAGGGCAGATAACCGGGCCTTTTACTTTGGCCACCGGGATAAAGACCCCTGATGATCGAGCCGTCTTTTACGACCTTCAACTCCGGGACTTGATCACCAAATTGGCGGCCTTAAAGGGGGCTTGGCAGGCCGAGTTTTTGGCCCAGACAGGGGTTCCGGTCATCATCTTTTTTGATGAACCAGCCTTGGCTGGTTTCGGCTCTTCGGCCTTTGTGGGGGTGAGTGAGGAAGATATTCTCCAGGTACTTTCCGAAGTAGCCAATGAGATCAGGGCCAAAGGGGCCCTTCCGGGGACGCATGTATGTGCTAATACCGAATGGCGCCTTTTGGTGGAAGCCGGGGTCTCGGTGATCAGCTTTGACGCCTTTGATTATCTCGATCGTTTTTTGCTATTTACCGCTGATCTCAAGAGATTTTTAGGGCAGGGAGGCATTATCGCCTGGGGTATCGTGCCTACCTTAAAACCAGAGGCCTTAGAAAAGGCCACTTCGTCTGAGCTTACAGAACGCCTGAAAAAGGCGGTGGACGAACTCTCTC
>CAZKEG010000015.1:0-12547 GCA_964551715.1 uncultured Thermodesulfobacteriota bacterium | reverse complement strand
GAGGAAAATGAGTGCCTTGATAGACGTGATAACTGTCACACCAGGCCCTTTCTCTTGAGTTCCACCCCTACCCGCGACAATCTGATGGTTACCGCCGACCTAACCAATCCGGACCTTTTGCTCGAAGGCCAAGAGTTTTTGCCACGGGGGAGCCTTCACCTCTTGCGACAAAAATTTCTTTATCAAGGGGTTTGTTATGAGGCCATTCGGATCGAGAATTTCTCTCCCTATCCCATAAGGCTTCCCTTGCAAATTCGTTTTGCCGCTGATTTTGTGGATATCTTTGAAGTCCGAGGGATGAAACGAAAACGACGCGGAAATTTTCTCCCCCCGGTGATCGAAGATGATACAGTGACTTTACGATACTTGGGGCTTGATGGGAAATTTCGCCAAACCAAGATCCACTTTCTTCCCCCTCCGGTGCGTCTTGACCAACAAAACGCCCTGTTTCACATTGATTTACAACCTAAGGAACGAACAGTCCTCTATCTCACCGTGACCTGTCTTTCCGGCGAAGAGAAAGACATTCCCTTCAAGGTCGCCTATCTCCTGACACACAAAGAACGAAAGGAACTGCGCCGAAAGACCTGTCAGATTACCACCTCTAACGAACAATTTAATGCCTGGCTGGAAAGATCCCTGAGTGATATCTTCATCATGCTCACCCGTACCCCTTATGGGCTTTACCCTTATGCCGGCATACCTTGGTTCAACACTGCTTTTGGCCGAGATGGCTTGATTACCGCCTTGGAATGTCTTTGGATCAATCCTGAAATCGCCCGCGGAGTCTTGAGCTTTTTGGCCGCTACCCAGGCCACGGAGCTTGATCCGGCCAGCGATGCCCAGCCCGGAAAGATCCTGCATGAAATACGCCAAGGGGAGATGGCGGCCACTGGCGAGATCCCTTTTGCCCGATACTATGGCACGGTTGATGCCACTCCCCTTTTTATTGTCTTGGCCGGGGTTTATTTTGAACGCACCAAGGATCTGGCTTTTATCAAAGAACTCTGGCCTCATCTGGAACTGGCCTGGAGGTGGATGGAAGAGTATGGTGATCTTGATGGAGATGGTTTTATCGAATATCAGGCCTCGGAAGAGGGGCTGATCAACAAGGGTTGGAAGGATTCCTATGACAGTATCTTCCATGCCGATGGCACCTTAGCTCAAGGGCCTATTGCCCTGGTGGAGGTCCAGGCCTATGTCTATCAAGCTTATCTGCAATTGGCCGGCTTGGCCTTGGCCTTGAAGAAGCGAAATCTGAGCGAGGTTCTGCTCTTTAAGGCTGACGAACTCCGTAAACGGTTTGCCAAGGTCTTTTGGTCAGAAAGGCTAAGGACCTTTGTGCTTGCCCTTGACGGAGAAAAAAGACCTTGTGAAGTGCGTAGTTCCAACGCCGGCCATGCCCTTTTCGCCGAGATCGCCTCTCGAGAAGAGGCAGCGAAGGTGGTAGAGACCCTCCTTGAACCCCAATCTTTTTCCGGTTGGGGGATCAGGACCATCTCCACTGAAGAGAGTCTCTATAACCCTGTTTCTTATCATAATGGTTCGGTCTGGCCACATGACAATGCCATTATCGCCAAAGGGTTTTCGAGATACGGGTTTAAGATCTATCTTTGTCGGATACTGCGGGGGCTCTTTGAGGCCAGCACTTATTTCCCTCATCATCGGATGCCGGAGCTCTTTTGCGGCTTTAGTCGTCGGCCAGATGAAGGCCCAACTCCGTATCCAGTGGCCTGTAATCCCCAGTCCTGGGCGGCGGCTACGGTCTTTTTCCTGCTTGAGGCCGCCTTGGGCCTTAGGTTTACCCCTAAGGGGATCAGTTTTCATCGCCCGCTCCTCCCTCGCTTTTTAAAATTAGTAAGGATTCGTAATCTTCGGGTAGGAGATCAGGCTATTGATCTAGACCTCATCAATCACGACACGGATGTGACTATCCATATCTTGCGCAAACCAAGGGACCTAGAGATCATGATCCTTAAGTAGGATGGCGAAGGAGGGCTAGGGCCAGTTCTGCCGCCCGCCAAGCAGCCCCAGGAGTGCCTAAGCTCTTTTTGATCTCTCCCAAGCGGTGGCGCAGCTCTTGGGCCTTATTTTTATCTACTAGGTATTTTTCTAAGGCCTTGGCCAAGTTTTCCGGAGTGGCCTTGTCTTGGATGAGCTCAGGGACTAGTTCTTCTCCAGCCAGGAGATTGACCAGGCTCACGTAAGGGACCTTGACCAAAAATCTCGCTAGGCAAAAACTCAATTTCGGCAGGCGATAAGCCACCACCATAGGGACTCCTACGATGGCGGCCTCTAAGGTTACCGTCCCAGAGGCCAGAAGCACGGCTTCGGCGTGTTGCATGACCTCATATTGATAGCCCTTGATGACCTTGAGATCCGGGAGGAAGACCGGAAGAGGGAAGTCTTCAGGGAGCCCTTCGGCCCTGACTACTACTCCTTGTAAGTCATGAAAACGCTTCTTGAGGAGGGAGAAGGCCTCAAGAAAGAGGGGAAGGTGCCTTTGGATCTCTCCGGGTCTACTCCCCGGGAAGAGACCGATCAAAGGTTTGGTTGCCTCTAAGCCAGAGAGGTTAAAAAAGGTCTCTCGCGCGAGACAGGGCCTGACCACATCAAGCAACGGGTGACCGACGAACTCAACCTCAAAGCCATGGCGACGATAAAACTCCACTTCAAAGGGAAGGATAACGGCCATCTTATCCACTACGCGCTTGATGAGTTTTACCCTACCTTCGCGCCAGGCCCAAATCTGCGGGCTGATATAGTAAAAGACCGGAACCCCGTAGCGCTTGGCAAAACGGGCCAAGAAGAGATTGAATTCTGGGAAATCGATCAAAATGAGGAGATGGGGGCGCTGATATTTGAGGATGTTGAGCAGCCGTCTGAAGGCAGAGAAGATGGTCTTGATCTGTTCTCGATTCGGGAAGCCTACTACCGAGAGCGATTCTGCCGGGAACAGGCACTCAAGGCCTGCGGCCCGTAGACGGGGACCACCGACCCCTGCCACATGTATCCCAGGGTGTAACTCTCTGAGGGCACGCAGAAACGAGGCCCCGTGAATATCTCCCGAGGCCTCTCCAGCGACCATTAGAAGACGCTGTGTCGTGTCAATTCCTGGAGACAATTACCTTCTCTCGCCAAAAAATAGGCCTTTTGGCGCTCGATTTCCCCTTTGATCTTGAAGGCCAATTCAAGGGCCGAAAACCCTTCTTGGCCGCTTACCGGAGGTTGACCGCCGTTCTTAATTACCTGGACAAAAGTGGCTAATTCTTCAAGCAAAGGGTCAGCCTTTTGGAATCTTTCTACATAAGGTTCAAATTCTTCAGGTGGAAGATGCTCTTCGCCTTTAAAATCTACCTTTAAGAAAGTACCCTCCAAGGTGTCGGCAGCCAGATAGGAGCCCTTTTGAAAGACCCGAAAACGTCGGATGGGTTTCATCGCGATCCTGCTGGCCGTAAGATTGGCCACCACACCGTTTTTAAAGGTAAGGCGCACACTGGCTATGTCTGTCTTGTTGGTAATTACCGGGGCCCCGGCGGCCTGGAGTTCGACCACCGATGATTTGATCAGGAGAAGGAGGAGATCTATATCGTGGATCATCAAGTCCAGGATAACGTCTACATCCAGACACCGAGGGGAGAATTGTGAAAATCGTTGGGCCTCTACCAAGAGTGGTTTTTCTACCTCGGCCAGCAGGCGTTTGATAGCCGGATTGAAGCGTTCAATATGCCCGACCTGGAGGATGAGCCCTAGGTCTTTGGCCATCTTGACCAAGGCCTTGGCTTCTTTGGGACTTGCAGCCAGAGGCTTTTCCACAAACACATGGCAGCCAGCTCTTAGGGCCTCCCTAGCCACTTCGTAATGATGGATGGTGGGGACCACCACCGAAACGGCCTCAACCCGAGGCAATATCTCGCGAAAATCGGTAAAGGCCTTGGTCTGGCATTCTTGGGCCACCTTTTGGGCTCGTTCGGCATCAATATCCACCACCCCTACCAGTTCGGCCTCAGGGAGGGAGGCCAACTTGAGGGCATGATATCGTCCTAGATGTCCAACGCCGATGACGGCGATCTTGACCAGTTTCTGAGACATGGATTTATTCAACAACAATCCCTCTCCTTCTTCAATGGTCATCAATACCGATTACCACTAATCCGGACTCATCGGCCAAAGAAAGGGCCTTTTCTCGATCAAAGAAGAGAGATTTCTTCGCCTCCAAGGCCAGGACTTTGGCCTGAGCAAGAATCATGTTCTCGATGGTTTTGAGCCCCACGGAAGGCAGATCCAGACGTTGATCCTGATGAGGCTTGCAGACCTTGACTACCACCGTGTCTTTGGCCAATTCTCCAGCCCGACGAATAGTGGCGTCTGTCCCTTCCATGGCCTCTACCGCCACCACAGTCCTTTCTTTTACCACCACGCACTGACCGATATCGAGTTCGCCGATGGCCTTGGCCATGGCCCACCCGAAGATGATGTCTTCGTATTGTTCCTTGGTCGGAGCTTTTTTGGTCAGTATCCCCGCGGGAGTGAGTAAATGGGAAAGATACTCCGTGGGGGAGACGATCTTAAGTCCCTCGTTTTCTAATTCTTTGGCCACTGCCCGCAAGAGGTGATCATCATGTCGGTTTCTGAGATTCCGCCAAAGTTTTAAGGCCCTGAGGTCCGGTCTTATTTGCCATAAGGCCTTGGGTTTGACTATCTTTCCAGCAAAGATGACCTCTTTAACCCTTTCTTTTTTGAGGAGCTTGATCAATCTTCCCAATTGCCCGAGATGGATTTCGTGATAGGTATCCGCTTCTTTTTTGAGACTCAAGTCCGTTTGTCCAGAAAACCCTACGGCCACGACCCTATGTCCCAATTCTTTGGCCCTTTGAACCAACAGAGAGGGAAACTGACCACCCCCGGCCACGATGGCCACCGTCTTTTTCATCAGAACCCTTCGCCCTTTTGGATCCTTTTTTTCATTATTCCCTGGGTGGATGGATTTCGGATAAAAGCAACAAAGTTCTGAACTTCAGGAGTAGGCTCCAGTTGAGATTCTATTTCCGCAGCGATTTCCGCCAAAGTCTCGGGGCTTGAGAGAAAGATCTTTAGGGCCTGCCGTAAGGCCTTGATAGTTTCGGTCTTAAAACCTGCTCGCCTGAGACCGACAAGATTGAGATCATAAATGCCAGCCGGGATGCCGAAGACCTTTACATAAGGCGGAATATCTTTATCAACCCCTGAAAGGGCACCGATGAAGGCGTAATCTCCGATGCGACAGAATTGATGGACCCCGACCTGTCCCCCGAAAAAGACGCCTCTTCCAACACGTACGTGTCCGGCCAAGGCCGTCCCGCTGGCCATGATTACCTGATCGCCTATCTGACAGTCATGGGCAATATGGACATAGGCCATGAGGAAACACCGATGGCCGATCCTGGTTACCGACTGATCAAGGGCCGTACCTCGATGGATGGTCACGAATTCACGGATGACGTTTTCGTCTCCGATCTCCACCCTGGTCGGTTCGCCTTTATAGGCCAGGTGTTGGGCCTCGGCCCCGATGGCCACAAATTGGAAGATCTTATTCCGGCGACCGATGATAGTGTCTCTCTCAATGACTACATGGGGGCCTATCTTGGTCTCGGCCCCGATCCTTACTCCTGGACCGATCACACTATAAGGACCGATCTCTACCCCTTCTTCCAGCTCGGCCTTGGGGTCAACGATGGCGGTGGGATGGATCTTGATCATCTTTCTTACCAAATGGCTGCGGTGATTTCGGCTTCAGCGGCTATTTTTTCGCCTACCAAGGCCCGGCCTTGGGTCTTTACAATCCTGCGTTTTATCTTGTAGCCCTCAAGTTCAAGGATAAGCGTGTCCCCAGGATAGACCGGGGAGCGAAAACGAGCCTTATCTACTCCAGCCAGGGCAAAGGAATATTCCTGGTATTCGGGGAAGAGATTTTTAAAAAATATGACTCCGAGTTGGGCCAAGGCCTCGATCATCAAGACCCCGGGCATGATCGGCTCTCCTGGGAAATGTCCCTGGAAAAAGGCCTCGTTTAAGGTCAGATTTTTGATTGCCCGGATAAAAGGTGGTTCCTTGGTAAATTCAAGTACCCGATCGACCAGCAGAAAAGGATATCGGTGAGGGAGAAATTTCATGACCTCTTTATGATCAAAGGCTAGTTTTTCCATTGATAAACTCCTTTTCCAGTTTGGCTAATCTCTGACGTAGCTCTCGGATTTCTCGGATTAACTCCGGCAATTGCTCGTAAGCGGTAACACATCGGCGCCAGCGGTGGGCCTCCATGGCCGGGGCCCCGGCTACCTTACCCCGAGGAGGGACATCCTTGGCCACTCCGGCCTTGGCTGCGATCATAGCCAGCTCGCCTATCTTTACCTGACCAATGCCTGCTTGGCCACCAACCATAACCAGATTCCCCAGTTGAGCACTGCCGGCCACACCCACTTGCCCGGCCAGGATACAGCCTCGCCCTAGGGTGACATTGTGTCCGATCTGGACCAGATTATCGATCTTGGTCCCGGCCCCGATCCGGGTAAGGCCAAAGGTGGCCCGGTCTACGGCGGAATTGGCCCCGATCTCTACGCCTTCTTCGATTTCTACCTGGCCAAAATGCGGAATTTTTAGGTGTTTATCACCTTCTTGGGCGTAACCAAAGCCGTCGCTTCCCACCACTACTCCAGCGTGGATGATGACTCGGGGGGCGATTTTGGTTCGGGCATAAATGACGACATTGGGATAAATAATGGTTTCTTCTCCTATTTCTGCTTCTTGTCCCACATATACCCCGGGATAAAGTACCACCCCCCGGGCAATTTTTGCCCCTTTGCTTATGTAGACAAAAGGATAGACCGAGGCCTCGGGATGAATCTCGACCCCGTCTTCAAGAAAGGCCAAAGGGCTTATTCCTTTAGGATGCGATTTTTCTTCGTAAAAGAGCCAGGCCAATTTAGCCACAGCCGCCCGGACATTAGAGACCAAAAGGAGGCTTTTTCCTGGGAGATTTTCGGCTAGACCCGGAGGGGCGATAAGGGCCTTGGCCCGAGAGAGTTTGGCCTCTTCCAGGTGGCGGCGAGAATCTATGAAAGAAAGTTCTTTTTCGGTGGCCAGGGAAAGGGCATTGAGACCGGAGACCGAGAGATCTTCGCCGTGTAATTCACCTCCTACCCGCTTGGCAAGATCTGAAAGTCTATAGGCAGACAAGATTTTCTCCTTTTTGTCTCTTACTTAGCGGCTAATGGAGTCTCGTCAAGTCTGAAATTGAAGATTTTTTTCATAATTACAGCGGGATTTGGCAGAGATCTCCGAAGCGGCTCTCCAGAAAGAAGGGGTGGGGAGTTCTTTCCCAAATCAGTAGCTATTAATAGTGATGGGGAGCCACGACTACATTCTTGAGTTCCTTAGAGAGTTTTTTGGTCACAGGATGTTTTTTGATGGCCTGAGGGGGAGTCTCTCCATTCACGTTGATGATCACCATTCGACCATAGCCCTTACCATAGGCATTGATAAAGTCATAGACAGCCCCTACCACAACCAATTTTCCTTCCTTGACCAGGTCAGGGTAGAAGGTCATGGCCTCGGCCACCTGCCAATCAACGTTACGCTCTACGTTTTTGAGCCAACGCTCTTCAAAGCTTCCCTTGCCATCATCAGCCATAAGGGGGAGATGGAGATGATCAAGTTCATTACGAATGCCTTCGGTCTCCCCTTTATAATTGCTCATGGCGGCCTTTACCGCACCGCAATGGGTATGACCAAGGATGAGCAAAATAGGGGTATGAAGATGGAGGACACCGTAATCAATAGAACCCCGGGAAACGACTAACTGGTTTCCGATGTTACGGATGACAAAGATCTTATCAATGGTATCAGGTAATAATACGGTACCCTGTACCCGGGCATCCGAACAGGTGATCATGGTAATAAACGGATGCTGAGAGGTCTGATACGGGGCAAAGTAATGATAATCGTGTGATTTAACAAACTGGTCATTGCCCTCGACGATCCTCTTCAGGGCTTCAGGGGGAGTCACCCCCGGACCGTGTCCAGAAGCCAAGGCCAAGGGTGTCGAGAGAAGAAAACAAAAAAGGGCCAAAACCCAAATCTTCCGCATTCCTGCACCTCCTTACAATTTTATTTATACTTCCCCACCCCTTCTTAAAGTGAGACTTTTTATCACAAACTTTAGAGGAAAAGGTCAAAGAGGATAAGACAATTCGAAGGGACTAAAACCATTGCCAAGCCTTAAAAATTGGAATTTGAGGCCTTCTCTATCCCAAATTTTTGAAAAATTCTCTTTAATTTTTGAACAAATAAAGATTTACGAAATTTCTTTTAATTTTTTCTCAGAAACAAGAACTAATCTCTTCACGGGTAGGGACACTGGCCAACCCTTCACGGGTAACCGAAAGACGGGCCAAACACATAGCAAAACGCAGGGCTTCTGAGGGGGGTTTTTGGGCATAAAGGGCCCCGAAGAAGGCTGCGGCTAGAATATCACCAGCGCCCACGGTATCCTTGGCCTTTATCGGTGAGGCCTCAAAGAAGGTTGCTTTTCCTTTTTCGTAAAGAAGGGCCCCTTCGGCCCCCTTAGTAATGACCAAAATCTCGCTTATTTTGTTGAGGTCTTCGACTATTTCTTGCCGAGCACCGATATCTTCCTCGCTGACCACCAGGGCCTTGAAGCGTGGGGCATGCGAAAGATCAGGTCGGTACAGGATTACCTTTCCCTCCGAGTCAATCCGCCTGAACCACCCTTGGGGATTGGCCACCAAGAAATCAGTCTCAAACAAGGCGGCTTCTGGAGGAGATATTTCGTTTAATACTGGGGCTATATGGACGAGATCAGCCCTTCGCCAGGTAGAGGGGAGATCCCTTATTGGTATGGGGTCAGCAACGGCTAAGACGCGTTGTTTGCGTCCCCTTGAGGTTTCTATATTTTCAAAGACGGTGGTTTGAGGACTGAGGAAATGAAAGAACTTGAGTTCAGAGAAGATCTCTTCGAGGTCTTTTTCAGCGGAGGCCGTAACCACGTAGGTATCAAATCCCAAACGGCGGGCGGTAAGCCCTCCGTAGAGCACCGCCCCACCGTATCGAAACCCTTTGGTCAGTATGTCTCTGGTTACATGGCCGACGATTAGATAACGAGCCACCTTTACTCTTCTAGCACGGCCCCTTTAGCTCCGGAGGTAACCAGTTTGGCGTAACGGGCTAAGACACCCGAAAGCTTTTTCTTCGGCGGTTTCCAAGCCTTGCGACGCTTTTCTAATTCTCCTTCGGAAACTTTAAGGACCAGACGCCGCCTAGGGATGTCGATCTCGATGAGATCACCTTCTTCCACCAAAGCAATGGGCCCGCCTTCAGCTGCTTCGGGAGAAATATGACCCACACAAGCCCCTTGGGTCCCTCCGCTAAAACGGCCATCGGTAAGCAAGGCCACCGAGCGTCCAAGGCCCATACCAATGATAGCCGAGGTGGGTGAAAGCATCTCCCGCATGCCTGGTCCACCTTTTGGGCCTTCATAACGGACGACAATGACGTCACCCGGTTTGATCTTTTGGGAGAGGATGGCCTCGTAGGCCTCTTCTTCGGAATCAAAGACCCTGGCTGGCCCTTCGTGATGTAGCATTTCTGGAGCCACGGCACTGGCCTTGACCACCGAGCCTTCAGGCGCAAGATTTCCCCATAGAATAGCGATGCCGCCTTCTGGTCGGTAAGGTTGATCAATGGGTCTGATTATTTTGTGATCAAAGACCTTGGCCTGCTTGAGGTTTTCACCCACTGTCTTCCCGGTGACCGTCTTTACCCGTTTATGAATCAAACCGGCTTTGGCCAATTCAGACATCACTCCAGGGATGCCGCCGGCTGCATGGAGTTCGGCCAAGCTATAAGGTCCGGCAGGGATAAGATGACAGAGACAAGGGGTCTTTCGAGAAACTTCATCAAAGAGCTTAAGGGGAAGTGGGACTCCGGCCTCGCGGGCAATGGCCGGTAAATGGAGGACGGTGTTGGTTGAGCAGCCCAAGGCCATGTCTACGGCGATGGCGTTACGAAAGGCGGCTTCGGTGGCAATTTTCCTCGGGGTCAAGTTCTTTTTCAAGAGTTCCATGACCTTCATCCCGGCCAATTTGGCCAGACGAACTCGGGCGGAACTGATGGCCGGGATGGTGCCATTGCCCGGGAGTCCCAAGCCCAAGGCCTCGGTCAGACAATTCATGGAGTTGGCCGTAAACATCCCGGCGCACGAGCCGCAGGTGGGACAAGCCACGTCTTCCAGTTCGCAAAGTTCTTCCTCGGTCATTTCCCCACGCCGGACCTTACCAATGGCCTCGAATACGGAGATCAGATTTACTTTTTCTCCTTTATAAGTGCCAGTGAGCATTGGGCCGCCGGAAACAATGATGGCCGGGATATTGAGGCGTAGGGCCGCCATTAGCATGCCAGGGATGATCTTGTCGCAATTGGGGACCAGGACCAAGGCGTCAAAGGCATGGGCCCGGGCCATGATCTCTACGGAATCGGCAATGATCTCCCGAGAGACCAGCGAATAACGCATTCCGTCATGGTTCATGGCCACGCCATCACAGACACCAATGACCCCGAATTCCATGGGTGTGCCTCCAGCCATGCGGACCCCAGCCTTTACCGCCTCGACGATCTGTCGAAGATGGACATGTCCGGGTATGATTTCATTAAAAGAATTGGCAATCCCAATCAAAGGACGACGTAATTCCTCGTCGGTAAAACCCGAAGCCTTAAGCAAAGAACGGTGTGGGGCCCGTTCGATACCCTTTTTGACCAGATCGCTCTTCATAGTTCCCTCCGTAATCCGTTTGATTTTCTGTAGCGATATGAAAGCCCGAAATGAATCGGTGATCAAGAAAAAAATCTACAATAAAGGACGATCAAGGGCTCGATATTGGATGGCCTCCAGGAGATGAGGTATTTGGATCTGGTCAGTGCCCTCAAGATCGGCAATGGTTCGGGCTACCTTGAGGATACGGTGATAGGCCCGGGCAGAAAGGCGTAAACGCTCGCAGGCTTTTTCAAGGAGGCGCCGGCCTTCAGAGTTTAGGTAACAATAACGGGTGATCTCCGCAGAGGTGAGATGGGCATTTAGTCGCTTAGGGGTACCAAATCGGGCCAATTGCTTTGTCCTGGCGGCCTCGACTCGCCTTCGTATCGTTGCCGAAGTCTCTCCTCGTCTCTTTCCTCCAAGTTCTTGATACTTTACGGTGGGGACCTCTACATGGAGATCAATGCGGTCGAGTAACGGGCCGGAGATTTTGTTTCGATAGCGTCGAACCTCCTGAGGGCTACATTGGCAGGGCCGGGAGCGGTCTCCGAAGTAGCCACATTTACATGGATTCATGGCCGCGATAAGGCAAAAACGGGCTGGATAGGTCACCGTAATGGCTGAACGAGCAATGGTAACCAAGCCCTCCTCAAGGGGTTGACGCAGGGCCTCTAGGACATTTCGTCGAAACTCCGGCAATTCGTCAAGGAAGAGCACCCCGTTGTGGGCCAAAGAGACCTCACCAGGGCGTGGATTTGAGCCCCCGCCGATAAGACCAGCATCCGAGATGGAATGGTGCGGGGCCCGAAAGGGACGCTTTTTAAGCAAAGGGCGGTCTCGGGTAAGCAACCCGGCCACGCTGTAAATGCGGCTAGTCTCCAGGGCCTCCTCGTAGCTCATCGGCGGGAGGATGGTCGGTAGTCTTCTGGCCAGCATGGTTTTGCCACTGCCTGGCGGGCCGATGAAGAGCAAGTTATGTCCACCAGCGGCAGCTATTTCAAGGGCCCTCTTGGCATGTTCCTGACCGCAGATATCGGTTAAGTCTTCGAGAAAAGTTTCTTCACCTAATTCGGAAAAAGGAATTTTTTCTATCGATTTTCGCCCGGAGATAATTTCGACCATTTCAGACAAGCTTCGGGCTGGGATGATCTGTAGATCTTTGACTAGAGCCGCTTCGGCGGCATTTTCCCAAGGAACGCCCAGAGAAAATCCTTCTTTTTGGGCCTTGAGGGCGATGGGCAAAATCCCGCGGGCTGGTTTCAATTGTCCGTCAAGGGAAAGTTCGCCGATGAGGAGTAAACCTCGGAGGCTTTCTTGCGAAAGGACCCCGGTGGCTGCCAAAAGGGCAGCGGCGATGGGTAGATCAAACCCAGTTCCTTCCTTTTTGACGTCTGCCGGGGCCAGATTTACGGTGATCTTTTGGGTGGGAAAGTCGTAACCGCCATTTTTGATGGCCGCTCGTAGGCGTTCTTTACTCTCTTTGACCGCGCCATCCGGGAGGCCCACCAAGCTGAAGCCCGGGAGGCCATAGGAAATATCTACTTCTACCTCAACTAGAAAGGCCTCCACCCCAATGACCGATGCAGTATAAGCCTTGGCTAACACGTAAAGCGTTTCGTCAAAGAGACCAATTTCCTTAAAATATTCTCGCAAGAATGGGCACTGAGGGGCTTTTGAAAAGGAATCTGTTACCGCACAGCGAAAATGTCACTGTTTTTGCACAGGGAAAATGTCACCCCC
>CAZKEG010000014.1:0-12558 GCA_964551715.1 uncultured Thermodesulfobacteriota bacterium | reverse complement strand
CATGTTGCATTAGAAATAGTTCCATCCTTTCACCTCCTTTGGTTTTTTAAAAAATATTACCTCTCCTTGGCTCTGATCCCAAACGTTCTTTATGGTCTTCTTTTTCTTAATGGTTTAAGCTATATCGCAGATAGATGCAGAGTTAACCCAGGGGGCCTTATGAAGAACCAAGAAGTGGCGGAAATTTTCCGAAAAGTAGCCGCTCTTTTGGAGATAAAAGGAGACAACCCCTATCGAATAAGGGCTTACCAGCGTGCAGCACAAAATATCGAGGCCCTAACCGTAGAAGTTGAAGAACTTGCGGCCAAAGGAAAACTTGAGCGCATCCCCGGCATCGGTAAAGATCTCGCCCAAAAGATAAAAGAGATCCTCCAGACCGGGACCCTTTCTAAATATGAAGAATTAAAACGAGAAATTCCCCCGGAACTCTTAAAATTTCTTGAAATTCCAGGGATGGGACCCAAAAAGGCCAAAATAGTCTACGAACAATTAGGAATAAAGACCTTGGGGGAATTAGAAAAGGCCTGTTTAGAACATCGTCTTTCTTCTCTGCCTGGCTTCGGGCCCAAGACCGAACAAAATATTTTAAAGGGCCTTAAACTCCTCAAACAAAAGGTTGGACGCTTACCTATTGGTCTAGTGCTTCCCTGGGCCGAGGAAATCGTCGCCCTCCTCAAGGCCAAGAGTCCAGTAGAACGCATCGATATCGCCGGAAGTATTCGTCGGCGTCGGGAAACGGTAAAAGACATCGATATTTTGATCACCTCCAAGAGACCACACGAAGTTATGGATGTCTTTGTCAGCCTGCCTATGGTAGACGAAGTGGTAGTCAGAGGAGAGACCAAGACCAGCGTGCGTCTGAAACAAGGGATCAACGTTGATCTTCGCGTGGTGGACCCTGAGTGCTACGGGGCGGCGCTGGCTTATTTCACCGGCTCTAAGGCCCATAATATTCGTATTCGGGAGCTTGGAGTCCAACGAGGGTTGAAGATAAATGAATACGGTATCTTTCGGGGTCAGAAGAGGATAGGGGGGCGAGAGGAAGAAGAGGTCTTTGCGGCGGTGGATCTTCCTTGGATCCCGCCTGAGCTCCGGGAAGATCGAGGAGAAATTGAGGCGGCACAAGCCGGTAAACTCCCTATATTGGTCAATTATGATGAGATTTTGGGCGATTCCCATGTCCATTCTAAATTTAGTGATGGGACGGCTTCTATTGAAGAAATTGCAGCCTATGCCAAGAGATTAGGGCTCAAATGGGTGGGTATCTGTGATCATTCGCAGGGTTTAAAGGTGGCTGGCGGTCTGCCGATCGAAAAAATAACGGAAAAAAAGGAGGCCATTGCCTCCTTTAATCGACGCTCGAAGGATATCAAATTACTCTGCGGTACCGAGGTAGATATTTTAGCTGACGGGAGCCTTGATTATCCGGATGAGGTCTTGAAGGAGTTTGATTTGGTCATTGCCGCCATCCATACGGGTTTCAAGCAAGACGAAGCCTCTCTTACCAAGCGTATCATCTCTGCCATGAGAAACCCTTATGTCCACGTCATTGCCCATCCGACCGGGCGTCTTTTGGGAGAAAGAGAGCCCTATGCCGTGGATATGGAAGAGATCATCAAGACCGCCAAGGAGACCTGGACGGCGCTTGAGATAAATGCCTATTTCAAACGACTGGACTTAAACGACATCCACGCCCGTGCCGCTAAAGAGGCCGGGGTGAAGCTCATGATCGGAAGCGATGCCCATATTTTAGATCAGATGAATTATTTGCCTTTGGGAGTGGCCGTTGCTCGTCGCGGGTGGTGTGAAAGAGAAGATATTTTGAATACCCTTGGTTACAAAGAACTCATTAAATATCTAAAAGAAGTCCGTAAATGGAAAAGCAAGCTTCATTGAATAGTTCGTTAAACCAGGAATTATTCCTCTCTCTCCTTTTCTTTTTGGGAGGGCTTTTCTTCCTGTACCATTCTATCCTCTATGAATTGGTTCAAGATTGGCTTCATGATCCCAATTATTCTCACGGGCTCTTGTTGCCTCTTTTTTCCGCCTATTTTATCTGGCTTAATCGGGAAGAATTGGCCAAGACCCCTATCAAGTCTTCCCTTAGCGGCTTATTGGTCCTTTTGATCGGCCTAGGCCTTTTACTCCTGGGCTGGATCGCTGGCGAATATTTTACGCAACGTCTTTCTTTTTTGGTCGTCCTTTCCGGAGGGCTGCTCTTTCTCCTGGGCCGGTCTTGGATGAAAAAACTGGCCTTCCCTTTGGGGATTCTAGTCCTTGCTATCCCTATTCCTTATGTGATTTATAATACCTTGACCTTTCCCCTGAAACTCTTTGCCTCTAAGATGGCCACCAACCTCCTCCAACTAATCGGTCTTTCGGTCTATCGGGACGGCAATATCATTGTCTTGCCTAATATGGTCCTTGAAGTGATTGATGCTTGCAGCGGTATCCGCTCCCTCATCTCTCTCCTGGCCGTTTGTGTCATTTTGGCCTACTTTGTGCGGCGATGGGTGTATCGTATTCTCCTGATTGTTCTCTCGGTTCCCATCGCCATCGGTGTGAATGTCCTGCGCGTTTTTGTCACTGGTATCCTTTCTTATAAGTTCGGTAAAGAGGCGGCGGAGGGCTTTTTTCATACCTTCTCCGGCCTTTTGGTCTTTATGATCTCGATTGTTCTTGTTGGCCTCATTCACTATTGGGTTAGAAATCGATGATCAAAAGGGCCCTTTTCTTAACGGTAATTTTGGTCCTGTTTTCCTTTGTCCTAAGGGCGGTGAGCACTCAACACCCTGTACCTCTGAAAAGGAGCCTGGCTGAGTTTCCTTCGGTGATCGATGGCTATCATGTGACCAGTCGCCAAGAAATGGACCTAAAAGTCATAAAGGTCCTCGGAGTTGATGATTATCTAATGTGGACTTACTGCCGAGATGGCTTTTGTATCGACCTTTACATAGGTTACTTTACCCAACAAGAAAAAGGAGCAATGATCCATTCCCCTAAACATTGTATGCCAGGCGGAGGCTGGGCCCCGATCTCTTCAAAGGTCATCACCATTAAGACCAAGGAAGGTACCTACCAAATCAACCGTTATTTATTGCAAAAAGACGAGGACAGAATCCTGGTCTATTATTGGTATCAGGGCCGAGGTCGGATCGTAGCTGACGAATTGCATGATCGGCTTTATCTCTTGTGGGATCGTCTTATTCGGAGGCGTACAGACGGGGCCTTGGTAAGGCTCATTGTCCCTTATACCCCGGAAAATGAACGGCGCCTTCAGGAATTTACCAAGGCCCTTTTTCCTATCCTCAAAGAATATCTCCCTAGTTAGGCCACTTAAGGAGCATGGCCTGGGCCACTTCTTGGGCCTTTTCAAGCCCCACTAGGAGCTCGACCAGTTTGAAGGCAAAGGGAAGGGCTGTCCCAGGTCCTTGGCTGGTGACTATATTTCCATCGACCACCACCGGCTCATCGGCCAATTTGGCCTCAACTAGTTCTTCTTTAAGGCTAGGGTAGATGGTGGCTCTTTTGCCTTTGAGCACTCCAAAAGCGGCCAAGGCCCCTGGCGCGGCACAGATGGCCGCACACATTTTGTTCTTTTCCTGCATCTTGCTAATAAGCTCTTTTACCCGCGGGTCTTTCTTGAGATTGGCCACTCCCGGGAGTCCACCCGGTAAGATGACCATATCTAACTCCTCGGGATTTAATTCATCAATGGTCACGTCCGGGACGATTTTGACCTCGCGGACGCTGGGGACTGGTTCTTTTTGTAACCCGGCGATAAGGACCTCAACCCCTGCTCGCCTGAGAACGTCGATGACCGTAACCGCTTCTAATTCCTCATAACCCGGGGCTAGCAAGATGGCTACTTTGGGCATCGCCTACCTCCTTAAAGGATGATTATCTTTAGGGCAAAAGGTGATTCCAAAAAGAGGAGCGTTTATGCAAGTCTTATTTCTTACCACAGATGGTTTTGAAGATACAGAACTTTTGTGTCCTTACTATCGTCTGAGAGAGGCCGGGTATCAGGTTGACATTGCTGCCCCGGAATGGGGTGAGATCACCGGGAAACACGGATATAAAGTCCACGCCAATCTGGCGGTAAGTGAGGTCTCCCCTGATCCCTACAGACTACTTTTCATTCCTGGGGGCAAGGCCCCTTCGGATCTGAGACTCATCCCAGAAGTATTAGACCTGGTGCGCGCCTTTCACCAACAAGCCAAACCCATTGTCGCTATCTGCCACGGCCCTCAGGTGCTCCTTTCTGCCGGTATTTTAAGGGGTCGACGGGCTACTTGTTATCACAAGATTGCCATGGAATTACAAGCCAACGGGGTAAATTATCTAGACGCCGAGGTGGTCATTGACGGAAATCTCATCACCTCAAGAGAGCCTGCTGACCTCCCGGCCCTGATGAAGACCATTCTTGCCTTCTTGGAAGGAACTAAATGAAGACAGGACCGGTTCAGAACGCCTTCCGACCAGGTCCTAAAGAGGGCTATT
The DNA here is from genome assembly GCA_964551715.1 of uncultured Thermodesulfobacteriota bacterium. Lineage (GTDB taxonomy): Bacteria > Desulfobacterota > Thermodesulfobacteria > Thermodesulfobacteriales > Thermodesulfatatoraceae > CAZKEG01. The sequence continues at coordinate 8,055 of CAZKEG010000014.1, read as the reverse complement.
TTGATTGGTGGTTGTCTCTTGCTCGGTGCCTGGCGTCGATGAAGTGGTACTCGGTGGAATAGGAATATTTTCAGTCGCCTTTGGGGCTGTGGCCTTTTCCGGAGCGGGTTGTTCAGGCATAGGCCCTTCTTTTGGGGTAGGTGCCGTGGGCGTAGGGATGGTCTCTTCCACTGTTGGGGCCTTTTCCATTAAGGAGCCAGTCGATTTTTTGGTGGAGAGATAAGTCAAGGCCAAGGAAGTGACGAAGAAGACGATGGCCAAGGCGGTGGTTACTTTATTTAAAAAGGTTCCCGGGCCAGCCCCACCGAAGATGGCCTGGCTGCCGGTAAAGACCGCCCCGATCTCTGAACCTTTACTGACATTGACCAGGACCACCCCGATCAAAAAGATACAGGCAATGACGTGAATAATGACCAAGACCGTAAACATCTATTCCATCCTCCCAAAGCGGACGATTCTGGCAAAGACCTCCGGCGACAACGAGGCCCCACCAACCAAGGCCCCGTCGATATCCGGTCGAGCCATAAGTCCTACAACATTTTCTGGCTTTACGCTACCCCCATAAAGAATTCTAGTGGCCTCGGCAAAGTCTTTTTCAAACATATCCGCCAAGATCCGACGGCAAAATTCATGGGCCTCTTGGGCCTGTTCCGGGGTGGCCGTCTTGCCGGTACCAATGGCCCAAACCGGCTCATAGGCCAGTACCAGGCCCTTTAAGTCCTTCGCGTTAAAGCCCTTGAGACCTTCTTTGAGCTGTCGTTCCAAGACGGCCAAAGTCTGGCCAGCCTCGCGTTCTTCGAGTTTTTCACCGATGCAGAGTATCGGGGTCATTTCGTGCCGGAGCACGGCCTCGATTTTGCGTCTGATCATCTCATCTGTTTCTCCAAAAATATGTCTTCGCTCTGAATGACCCAGGATGACGTAAGTAACTCCGATCTCCGCCAGCATCTTCGGCGAGACCTCGCCGGTAAAGGCCCCTTCTTCTTCCCAATGACAATTCTGGGCCCCTAAGACGATATTGCTTCCCTGAAGGGCCTTTGACACGGCATCTAAAGCGGTAAAGGGTGGGGCAATCATGATCTCTCGTTCGGTTTCTTCGGCCACTAAAGGCTTGAAGGCCTCTACATAGGCTAGGGCTTCGTTTACCGTTTTGTACATCTTCCAGTTACCAGCAATCAAGGGCCTCCTTTTCATACCCACCTCCTGCTAGCTTCTTTTTTCAAGGGCAGCCACTCCAGGAAGCGTTTTGCCCTCTAAAAACTCTAAAAAGGCTCCACCTCCGGTGGAAAGATAGGAAAAGGCCGTGGCTACTCCAGCCTCTCTCAGGGCACGAAGGGTGTCTCCTCCTCCAGCAATGGTGACCGCATTTGAGGCCGCTATACGGCGGACCAAGGTAACAGTGGCCTTGGCAAAGGCCGGGTTTTCAAAAAGCCCCATGGGGCCGTTTAAGACAATAGTTCCCATCTGAGATAGGGCCTCGGCAAAATAGCTTGTCGTCTCCGGTCCCAGATCATAGACAGCCTTATCCGATGGGATCTCTTTGATAGAGACCACTTCTCCGGCTGTAGATTCCTGGCTCTCGGCTACGATTACATCCACCGGGAGATAGACCTTGACCCCGGCTCGTTCAGCCTCAGCAAGCACCTGGCGTGCCTCTTCCAGGAATTCTTCTTCATAGAAGGAACGACCGACCTTAAGCCCCAGGGCCTTAAGGAAGGTGTTAGCCATTGCTCCTCCGATAAAGAGTTTATCGATCTTGGGAAGGAGGTTAGTAAGCAGGCCGATCTTGGTCGAGACCTTGGCTCCGCCGATGACCGCTGCCACCGGTTTGACCGGTGAGGTGAGGAGCTGAGAGAGATATTTGATCTCCCTGGCCAGACAAAACCCAGCCGCGCATTCGGTGATATATTCCGTTACCCCCACGACCGAGGCATGGGCCCGATGCGAGACAGCAAAGGCGTCATTTACGTACACCTCAGCGAGCTTGGCCAGAGCCTTGGCAAACTCTGGGTCGTTTTTGGTCTCTCCTTGATGGAAACGGAGATTTTCAAGGAGCAGGACCTCGCCCTCTTTGAGTTCCTTGATCATCTCTTCTACTTCCGGGCCGATGCAATCCGGGGCGAATTTTACTTCTTGCCCCAGGAGCTCGGAGAGCCGCTTGGCCACCGGGGCCAGAGAAAATTCAGGTCTTCTTTCCCCTTTGGGCCGCCCGAGGTGTGAACATAAGATGACCTTGGCTTTAGCCCCTTGGGCATATCTGATCGTGGGGAGGCTGGCCCTAAGCCTGGTATCATCAGCTACCCGTCCCTCTTTAAGGGGGACGTTAAAATCCACCCGGATCAAGACCCGTTTCCCCGGAAGATTAAGTTGATCGATAATTTTCACCCTCCCACCCCCTTGGTCTCCTTTCGCCTCAAGACCGGCGAAGGTAAGTATCAGATCATCTTTTGAGCGATATGGAGTGTAAGCTCGCCAAGCATATTGGTATAAGAACCAAATTCGTTATCGTACCAGCCATAGATGACGGCCTGGGTCACTGGGACCTCTACCTCGGTGCAGGTAAGGCCTTTTAGTTGTTCGGCCCCTGGTCCGCAGGCCTTGGTCAGATCCACCCGAATGACCGCCGTTCGGGTATGGGTCTCCGAGGCCTCGATGATGGCTGCGGCTTTGGGGTAACCGATGATATCGCTTGAGACGTTTTGTTCTTGGGTGTAGATCAAATAGTCTTTGTAAGGACCCTCTGCGGCCTTTTTGTAGATTTCGTTGATAGTCTGGCGCGTGATCCGGTTTTCAAGGCTCTCGTCCTGAATATTGACCACCAGGACGATCAAGCTCCCGGTCGAAGTAGGAATACGCACGCTCTCGGCGATAAACCCGATCTGTTTCATCTCCGGGATGACCAATGACAAGGCCTTGGCTGCCCCGGTGGTGGTCAAGATAATATTGTTAAAGATGCTCCGTACCTTACGTAGGTCTGTGGCCCCGGCCTTAGGTACCCGATCAAGTACCGATTGAGAGGCCGTGGCCGCGTGAACGGTGACCATGGAGGCCGAAAGGATACGATGGGCCCCGAAGTGATCAAGCAAGGGGCGTATCATGTAGGCCAGGCAAGTAGTGGTGCAGGAGGCCGCGGAAATGACATTGTGTCTCTCTGGGATGTAGTCGTCTTCGTTGATGCCATAGACCACGGTGACGGTATCCTCAGGAAAACCTTTGCTCTTGTCCTTGATCTTAAAAGGAGCAGAAAGCAGGACTTTTTCGGCCCCTGAGGCCAGGTGCCCCCTAAGGGACCCTCCCGGGGCATCGGCCTCCACCGTCGGATCGCGAAAACGCCCGGTGGCATCAATGACCAATCTTACACCATAGTCCTTCCAGCCAATCTCCGCCGGATTTCGATGTTGGCGGAGGATACGGACTGGCACCCCATCTATCCTCATGGTCCCTTCGGCCTCGTTCAGGTCTTCGATGACCCGTGTACCCCGATGGCCATAAAGATAGACCGGGAGCCAACCATAGGTGCTGTCTTTTTCGATATAGTTGGCGATGTCCTGAAGCGAAGTCCCGGCCTCACGCCCTAGGTTGACCACGATCTCTTGGAAAGACTTGCGGGCGATATGGTGCCATAGGGTAAGTTTACCTATACGACCGAGCCCATTTATGCCTAACTTTATGGGTAAAGGTTCGGAAATCTGGATCATCTTCCCCCCTCCTTTAAAAGACATTTGCACTGGGCAATCCGGTGACCTTTCGGACGGGATGATGCCCGAGATAAATACGACCATTGACTCCATCGATGCTGATCCAATCTCCCTTACGAAGGATGTGTTTGTTTAGACGGGCAAAACCTTGGTCTTCGTATACTACCAGTTGTTCACAACCGACCACGCACGTCTTGCCAAGCCTTGAGGCCACAATAGCGGCGTGCGAGGTCTGGCCTCCGCGGGCGGTGAGTAGACCATCGGCTACACTGATCTCCTTGATGTCGTCCGGCACGGTGTCAAAGCGAACCAAGATGAGCGGGGTCTTCGGATCTTCTCGACGGAATTCTTCTATGTCCTCCAGGGTAAAGACCACTCGCCCGGAAAGGGCCCCGCCAGAGACCCCGATCCCTCGCCCAATGAAGGATTTTTCTAACTCCGACGTGGGGACGAAGAGTTTGATGGTCGGACGTTCTTCCTTGGTGACCATGTCTCGGCTTTGGAGGATAAAGAGTTTGTCCCGGGTGGGGCCTTCGAAGGTAAACTCAATCTCTTGATGGGACCATTTCTTTTCATAGACCAAATACTGGGCGATCTCAAAGAGGGCCTGATAGATCTCAGGAAACTTCTCTTCAAGAGAAGGTTCTTCTTCTCGCCCTTCGCGTTTTTTCTGCTCGATGGAGATGGGATAGGTCATAACCAGGCCGGAGACAATGTCTTCTCCTTGATTACCCGGGGTATAGTCACCCCAAAGGGCCACTCGGGAAAGTTTACCGTAAGGCGGAGCGGTAAAGAGGACCCCGGTACCGGACTCAAGGGAGAGATTACCGAAACTCATGGCCTGGACGCAGACCGCTGTACCCCAATAGTCCGAGATACCCATGATCTCGCGATAGGCCCTGGCCTTTTCTGCGTTCCAAGAAGAGATCACCAGCTCGATAGAGATGAGTAATTGCTCCCAAGGGTCATCGGCGATATGGATACCGGCCTCAAGGACCCGTTTCCGATACTTGAGGGCAAGTTCTTTCATTTGTTCGCCGGTGAATTGGCGTTTCTTTTTCACCCCGTAATAAGACTTGTGCTCACGCATGAGACGATTGAAGATGTCTCGTTCAAGGCCATGGGCCATCCCCCAACTCTGGACAAAGCGGCGATAAGTGTCCCAGGCGAACCAAACCTTCCCAGTCTTCCGCGCCAGGCCCTCGATGATTTCTGGATTACTCCCCACGTTTAAAATGGTAGCCATCATGCCGGGCATGGAGATGGCCGCCCCACTTCGGACGGAGAAAAGGAGCGGATTCTCTTTGGAACCGAATTTTTTCCCGGTCTGCCTCTCTATGGCCGCTAGCGACTCCTTGACCTGGCGCAAAAAGTCCTCATAGGTACGCTGATATTTTTTGATCACCCGCCAACAACGAAAGACCTCAGTAGTAATGATGAACCCCGGTGGGACAGGGAGATTGAGTTGGGTCAGGAGATAGAGGTTAAACCCCTTGTTGCCCAAATGGATAAGGTCATTGGTAAGGTTGTTGGGTTCATGGAGGAGACAGATGGTCCGTGCCGGGTCATAGGTCATTAAGAGATCTAGGTCTTCTTGAGAGAGACGGCTCCGCTGGTCAACCAGGGTCTGATAAAGCTTGGTTACGAAATTATCCAAGGCCTGTAGGGCAAAGGCGCAGGCAATAAGGTCGCGCAAGAAGCGTTCAGAGACCTGGTGATAGAGTTCTTCGTCGGAAAGTTCTTCATGCCCGGCTACATATTTGGGAAGGAGATTTTCCCGCCCAAGTTGACGGAGGATGATGGCCAGGTTCTCCCGATGAGGGCTTACGTAGTAGACCTTAATGATATCCTTTACCCCTTCAAGTAACCCGCGGAAGATGTCTAGGTATTGGGTGTAAGTAAAGCGCCTGATCCCAAGAGAGGCCTCAAGCAGGCTCAGGTAAGTATTGAATTTCTTGGAACTTATCCCTTCTAGGTGTAAGGCCCGCCGGAAGTAGCGCAATATCTTTATGATTTTGAAAAAGGTCGTCCGGGTGATGAAGGGGAGTTCTACGGAGGAGACCAAGTTTTCAAAGAAGGCGTTGGCCAGGGCCTCAAGGCGGAAGGTGAGCCCTAGGGCGTCGAATTTCTTTTCGTGATACCGCCCGTACATCGAAGGGATGTCGGCGGCGATATGGCGTTTGAAATAGATGTCTTCCCGGGGGGTGAATTTCTCTGGGCTTAGGATGATCTCTTTGAGATACTCGAGATAATCAAGAATGACCTCGAGTTGTTCTTCCTGGCTTCCACTCTCCATTACTTCAAGGAGCCGGTCGATCCCTTCAAAGCCCCAGGCCTTGGCCTGCTCTAGAAGAGAGCGCAGCTCTTGGATACCAAAGGTATATTTTTGGACCTCAAGCTGATACATTCGAATGAGGAGGTCTACCCGCCGTTTTTCTTGCTCAGGCCCTGGGAGGTCAGAAAGGATATCCTGGACTTCTTTTTCTGAAAGTTTAAGGAGATCTTTTATCCTTCGGAGCCCTGCCCTTTTAAAAAAACTCTTTAAGATTTCGTGTACTGGATCGACAAAGGGACCCCTTTCCGATAGCCGGGTAAAGAGCTCTTCTGGAATAAAGGATTTCAATGGTTTCTTGTCTTTGGTCAGCCAGAACTCAAAGATGGCTTCGATGAAGTTAATGATGAGGTTTGAACTCTCGACATGGCTTTGTTTACGAAGAAAATGAATGAGCTCGTCTTTGCGGGCGTGGATTTCGTCAAGCTCGGTGGAGACATCCCTGAGGAGCCCCTCGGCCCCAATCTCGTTGTAATAAACCGGTAGCAAGCGACAAAACTGCTTGACTAGGTTATATACTGGTTCGATTTCGCTGTTCAACAGCCGGGAGACATCCTTCTGAAAGAGATCCGTATCTCGAATACAAGTGCCAGCCAGCTTGAGATTGATGATCAAGGCCGAAAGCAGGGTGGTACACCACTTGGGGTGATGAACGATGATTTCAAGCCAGGTCCGGATATTGAGCAGATGGACCGGGTTGTAGATAAGATGCCATTCCCGATCAACTCCTTTGATCTCTGGGGGTTGGAACCCAAAACGGACCACTTCTTCTAAAAAGAGTTCAGCCAGGCGTGGATCTCCGCGGTCAAGGATCTCAAAGCCCATGTTCTTGATGCACTGAAGGGCAGTCCAGGGATAACGCCGGATGTTCTGGCGCAAGAGGACAAAGGTGCGCGTGATGAATTTGTCCAGGGTCTCGGCGGGCTCCCTGCGGATCATGGCTATTAATTCTCGGTTTATCTCCCGCAGGGCCTCTTCATGGATCGGGGCCAGTCCGGGCGTCTCCACGATGCGGAACAGAAAGATGATCTTGATGTTGTGAAACGGGTCTTCAGGCGAGGTGCCTTTGGCTAGAGAGGCGATTTTTTCCGGAAGTTCTTTATAAAAGCGGACCAAGTCTAAATAATCCGGAAATTCAAGAAGTCTTTCTAACCTTTCTTTGTCTTTCGCTTGAGAAAGGATCTCTTCTAGTTGGTCAAGATAGGTCCGTAGGGTCTTATGGGAAACAGGTTCTATTAGATGGAAATAATCTCCCCCTTTTTTGAATTGAGAGGTGTATTCCTCTTCTACCCAGGAAGAAGGATCTGGCTGGGAGAGCCAATATTCATAAGTGAGTCTTAAGGAGCGGTAAATAAGATCAATCAGCTTTTTTAAAGAGGCCTCCGCTGGGAGTTTGGAGGCCAAGACCTTGGCCAAGCGTTTAAACGAATGATAACTCAAAAAGAAAGTAACCAGGACTTCGTTGGGGAGCCTGGTCAATCTTTCAAAGATTTCTTCAAAGACCGGCCAGAAGGTCAATAATTGTTCTTGGTGTAGTTTTTCGGCGGCCTTTTCCAATAGGGAGAGGATCCCTTCTGCGGCTTTACGCCAAAGGTCTTTTTGTTCTGTTTCGGTAAAGGTCTTGAGAAAAATCTCGACGATGACCTTAAAGGCCTCAGGCCCCTTTTTTTGGAGGGCCAAGATGCGAAAGTTCTTAAGGGCGAAGGAACGCAGGTCGTTTAGAACCAATTGCCAATTGCGGAAGGGGTGATTGATTTCACGAATTAATTCGTAGGCTTGCCTCTCCAGGCCCTGATAACCGGAGATCGCCTCAAGCAAGACCCAATGGGTAGAGTCTATAGGGAATTCCTTGATCGCCGTCTCCTGTAAGTTGGCTATCAGGGCCTTGGAGGTGAAGCTTTGAGTTTCCATATCTAATACTATTTATACTTTTTTAGACTCCATGTAGAGGATTAAATCAAGCACACGATTGGCATAACCCCATTCATTATCATACCAGGCCATTACCTTGACCAAAGTGCCCTG
>CAZKEG010000013.1:0-12563 GCA_964551715.1 uncultured Thermodesulfobacteriota bacterium | reverse complement strand
TGCGGAGGAAGGGGCATCAGAAGGCGGTTGGAGCGGTGGGGAGGCATTTAGCGGAAGCCACTTACTGGATTTTGAGAAGAAAGGAACCTTATCGAGATCCTCAACAGAAGAGAAGATATTCGGAGGCATGAACGCGGCGTACACATGGGCAGAAAGAAACCCGGCAATTGATTGCGGGATGCCTTCGGAAGAACCTTATGCCCCAGAGAGGGCGAAGAGATGTGTCCGATTCACCGGATGAAGGTAGAGATACTAAAGAGGGAGGTTGACCGGGCGCGCGCTTTCAGAGATGTGCTACATCTAAAGAAAATTCGGCCTGTAGGAATCCTCCGGGAGGAAACTTGTTAAGATCTTCTTTTAAAAAATATACCTACGGTCAGGAAAAGGCTTGTTTCCCGGAAGAAACGCTCTCTCTGGCCCTTACCCGCTGGCAAAATCTGGGATTGCCTTTACCCGAGGTCCTTTCTTTAGAAGGATACGACAAGCTCGGCTTCCCAGTCTATACCTGTTTTTTTAACTCCAAACTCCCCTTCCCCATGGAGAGTGCCTTTGGTAAGGGAGTTACCCCGGAACAGGCCAAGGCCAGTGCCTTGATGGAACTGGTGGAGAGATTCAGCTGTTTTTCTTTTCTTAGGCGGTTTGATCAATGCTTGATCCTCACCTATACCAAAGTCAAGGACCAAGCCCTCCCCCTGGATTATCTCCTCTCTCCTTTTGTTTCGGTTTATAGAGATTCGGAGACCTTATCGGCTTTAGAAGAAGTTCCCCTGGTTTGGACGAAGGCCTTTGAACTTATCGAGGCAGAGGAAACCCTTTTCCCCTTGCCTTGGTTTTATCATATTTATGGCACCACTGGCTGGGCCGCCGGAAACACCGCCGAAGAGGCTATCCTTCAGGCCTTGTGTGAAATCATCGAACGGCATTGTATCTCTCGGGTGATAGAAGAGGGGCTTTGCGTGCCCACCATAGATCCTGAGACCATCGAAAGTGAGTTGATCAAAGAACTCCTTGAAAAGTTTGCCAAGGCCGGGCTGGAAATAATCATCAAAGATTTCTCTTTAGATTTGGGTGTTTCGACCATAGCGGTCATTGCCTATGATCCGGACCCAATCATCCCCAAGCTCAAATTTTACGCCACCGCCGGGACGCACCCAAATCCAGAGTTGGCCCTGATCCGGGCCCTTACGGAGTTGGCCCAACATCGAGCCCAGATGATCTATCGAGAAACAGTCTTAAAACAACCAGCAGGCCCCACCTTTTGCTTTCCTTTGTTTAGATCAAGAAACGAAGTAGATTTTTTATACCGAGGAGACCAAATCTCCTTTGAAAGACTCCCCTGCTTTTCCGCTCCGGATTTTAAGACGGAAATCGAACACGTAATATCCCTGTTAAGGGAACAAAATTTTCGGGTTTATGTGGTCGAAACCACCCATAAAGACCTAGATATCCCCGCGGTAATCGTGACCATCCCTGGGGCAAGGCTCAATCGCCCGAGTACTAAGATCCATCCTTATCTTTTGGTAGCCAGGCAACTCATGAATATTGGCCGCTATCAAGAGGGAACGACCTTTTTGGAAAAGGCCTTTACCGTCCAGCCCAGTCTCAAAAACAGTCCCCAAATTCTCTGCCAGGCGGCGGTGTGTTATAAAAAGGCCAAAGATTACGAAAAGGCCGCCGAATATTTCCAATTAGCCCAAAAAATAGCCCCTTATCTCCTTCAGTCTCCCAAGTTTATGGCCGAATTTAAAGAAGTGATCAAAAAGGCCACGGCCCCAAACCCTAAAGCCCCGTAATCTGAAAGATCACCCGACGCCGGCGGGGACGATTGTCAAAATCAAGGAGGACCACTTGCTGCCAGGTACCAAGTACTAAACGCCCCTTGATCACCGGCACCACCAGGCTGGGTTTTAAAAGGGCAGCACGTACATGGGAGAAGCCGTTACCATCACCCCAGGCCTTGTCATGGGCATAAGGGATGTCTTGCGGGGCGATTCTTTCCAGTGCTTGACATAGATCTTCCAACACCCCGGGTTCAAACTCAATAGTAGTAACCACGTCGGTTGAACCAGGCACATGGACCAAGGCTTGGCCGTTCTTAACCCCGCTTTTTTGGACAAATTCACTCAAGGCCGGGGTAAGGTCATGAACATCACAAAACCCCTTGGTTTCAAGGAATATCTCTTGGTCTTTGATTATCATCTTTGACCTCCTGTAATTTTTGCCTCCATTGAGTGCAGGCCTCCTCGTAAAAATCCCGGCCAGAGAGATCGTTTATCACTACCGCCGGGAAGGCTTCCACCTCTAGGCGAAACAAGGCCTCAGGCCCTAGTTCCGGAAAGGCCAAGACTTCACAGGCCTTGATACAGCGCGAGAGATAGGCCCCAGCCCCGCCAAAGGTGGCCAGGTAGATAGCCCGAGCCTTTTTCAAGGCCTCCTTGACCATGGGACCCCGTTTGCCCTTACCCATGGTGGCTGCTACGCCGAGTTCAAGGAGTTTAGGGGTATAGAGATCCATGCGGTAGGCGGTGGTCGGCCCGGCGGCACCGATGACCTTACCTGGAGGGGCCGGACTCGGACCGACATAATAGAGACAATGCCCGGTGAGATCAGCAGGCAAAGACCCTCCTCTTTCTACCAGCTCGATAAGCCGCCGGTGAGTCTGATCCCTGGCGGCAAGAAGGATCCCAGAAATATACACTAAGTCTCCAGCCTGAAGGCCTTCGAGTACCTTTCGATTCTCTAGCGGGAAACAAATTTCCTTTTCCATAATCTTCTCCTTGGCAAGACTTTCTCTGATTTTATTTCCAAATGATGAAAATCATACCTTTTTCTCACCGACTAGTCTGATTCGTTGACGGTTAGGTTCTGGCTTTCTACACTTAAAAACATGCTGATCACCGAACTCACCATGCCTGAATTTGAGGAAGGCCTGAAGAAGACTAGGACCATCGTGTTGCCTTTTGGGTCGGTGGAGGAACACGGAAAACACCTTCCCTTGGGCACAGATACCATCCAAATGTTTGAACTGGCCCTTCTGGCCAGCCAAAAACGCCCCCTGTTTGTCGGGCCTCCGGTCTATTACGGCCTCTGTCGGAGCACTAGAGAACACCCAGGGACAATCACCATCCAGGGGGAAACTTTAAAGAACCTCGCTTTAGATATCCTGTCTTCTTATTACGAACAAGGGCTCCGACACTTTTTGATCCTTTCCGGGCATGCCGGAGGCACTCATCTGGCCTTTTTGATCGATGCCGGAGAGAACTTTATCTATGAAAAAAAAGAAGCCAAGGTAGCGGTAGCCTCCATCTTAGATTTACTTCGAGAGAGTGCCTTGGATCTCCTTGAGACCGAAAATGATTCCCATGCCGGTGAATTTGAGACCTCTTTGATGCTCTATTTTCACCCGAATTTGGTCAAGGGCACCAGCCCAGAGGAATATCCTTCTTTTCCTAAGCCTATCCTGGTTAAAGATAAGAGGCGCTTTTGGCCTGGTGGTGTCTGGGGAGACCCTTCTAAGGCCAGTTTGGAGAAAGGAAGATTATTTGCCGAACGATTGTCAAAGGCCATCGTCAAATTGGCCGAAAAACTCGAACACTTTCAGGAGGCCCCAAATGACTAAAAAGGCCCTCTTGGTCGTTATTTCCCTCTTCTTTTTACTGGGAATCTCCTGGGCCAAGGATCAAAAGGTCCCTTATGATATCAAATTCTACACTGCTCGAGGGGAAAAACTTTCCTTTAAGGACCTGAAGGGCAAGGTATTGTTGGTTAACTTCTTTGCCACTTATTGCCCGCCTTGCCAGGTAGAATTGGTGGAATTCACCGAGCTCTATCGCAAACTTCATTCCAAGGGCCTGGAAATCGTCAGCTTCATGGTGGATCGCGGAGGAGAGTTCCTTCTGCCAAGGATCATTCGCTCTCGGGGAATTGAGTATTATGTAGCCGTGGCTGATGATTCCATCCTCTCGGCCTTTGGTTGGCCGGATCTATTGCCCACCACCTTTATCGTCGATCGTGAGGGTCGTATTGTACGTAAGATTGTGGGATTTGCCGGCAAAAAGACCCTGGAGCGGGAAGTGATGGCCCTCTTGGAGCATCAAGGCTAAATTAAGGGCGAACGATTACCCGCGGCTCTCCCTCTTGGACCTCGCCGATAAGGGCTGCTTCAAAGACCCCTTTCTCCAGCATCTTCTCAAAGAGGGCCTTAGACCTTTCCGGGGGGACGGCAATGAGCAACCCACCTGAAGTCTGGGCATCGTAGAGGACCTCCAGACGGATGGGATCAACCCCGGGTTCTACATATACCACTTTTTGACAAAATTTTTTGTTTTCAAAGTCTCCGGCCGGAACAAAGCCGAGTTTTACAAATTCCAAGGCCTCTTTGATCACCGGCACTCGATTGGCCTCGATTACCAATTGGACCCCGCTGGCCTGGGCCATCTCCAAGGCGTGACCGAGCAGGCCAAAACCCGTAATATCTGTGGCAGCATGTACTCCTACCTCGATCATGGCCTCGCTGGCCGCTTGATTCAGGGTAGCCATTACCTCCATGACCCTCTTTTGGACGACCTCATCAGCTACCCCTCCTTTGACCGCGGTGGCGATAATCCCTGTCCCTAAGGGTTTGGTAAGATAAAGATGATCTCCGGGTCTTGCCCCGGTATTGGTGATGAATCTTTCTGGATGGACCAAGCCCACCACCGAGAGCCCGTATTTAATCTCCTGGTCATCGAGGCTGTGACCCCCGGCCAGCACCGCCCCGGCCTCTTGGACCTTTTCTACTCCACCCCGCAAGATCTCTTTGAGGATACTTTTGTCCAGGCCTTCTTTGGGAAAACACACGATATTAAGGGCCAAAAGAGGGGTGCCGCCCATGGTATAGATGTCGGAAAGGGCGTTGGCTGCAGCGATCTGGCCAAACCAGTATGGATCATCTACGATAGGGGTGAAAAAATCTAAGGTGCAGACCAAGGCCTTGTCCGGCTCAAGGCGATAGACCGCGGCATCCGCGGCGCCTTCAAAGCCGACCAAGAGATCAGGGTGTTTGAAACGCGGCAAGGAATTAAGGATTTCCGTCAGCTCCGCTGGTGGAAGCTTGGCCGCTCACCCCGCTGCCTTGACTTTGGTCGTCAACCTTATCGACATTGTCCTTAAATATTATGTTTAGATTTTTTATCTGCAAAATATACTTAGAACCTTTTAAATTTATTGGAAAAATTTTATTATAACAATCAATGATATTGAATTTAAAGTAAAATGAACAAAGTTCGAGATTTATACTATCAAGGATTTATGTAATGAAGAAAAAAGACCTGCTCAAGGTTACCCGATGAAAGGGAGGGGCAAGTGGAAAGCTTCCAATTGGATAATATCTCTAAATTCCTAAAATTTTAATCTGTAGAGAAAAATGGTCCTTAACAAGTCGGATTTAGGCCCCAAAACCTTAGAGCCCGGCCTTGTTCCTCTCCTTCAAGCGGTAAATCGGCTTTTTGCCTCTCAGTATCATCTTCCTTTGAATTCCTTTCTCCAGAAGATAGGTCAGATTTTTCATCTGGAAAAGGCCGCGGTCTACTACAATCGCCTGGATTATCGCTGGCAATTGGTGGCCTCTCGTATCTGTGAGTGGTCTACAAGCAATGGTTCGCCTAAATTTCCAGATATAATCGAATATCAAGAAGTCTGGCCTGGAGTAGAGACCAAGCTCTCCACCGGAGAGAAATGTCTTCTACGAAAGGAAGAAATAGAGGCCTTAGGCTTACTTAACGATACTGATCATTTCTTCTTCGTCTTTCCTTTATTTGATGGCAAATGGTGGAACGGTATCTTCCTTGTGGATTTCGGGTCCAGGCAGCCCGAAGAAGAGGAACTCTCTCTGCTAGAAACCCTGACCGAGACCTTGGCCGTTGCCATTAAGCGTCAAAAGAGAGAAACGGAATATCTAGATATTACCCGCGTCTTTCAAGAACTTCTGAATAACATTCCTGATCTGGTCATCCTTACCGATCATCAAGAAAAATGGTTATTGGTCAACAAAAAGGCCCTCAAGCTCTTTAATTTTAAGAGACATGTCTATCAGGGGCACACCTTTGACGAAATCGCCCACATGCGCCCGGAATACAAACCGCTTTTGGATAAATTAAAGTCCCTCTTACACAAGCTTTCTACCCAAGGGGGGCCCCTTCAGGAGACCATCAAAATCAGGCAAGGAGAAAAACGGGTTTGGATCGACTTTTTGCTCATTCCTTTCCGTTGCGATGCTGAAAATCGGATCTTGATCATCGGGCGCGATATCACCTCTATTAAGCTTGCTCAGGAAAGGTTGCTCACCATCCTTGAGAATCTCCCGGTCATCGTCTATATCGTTCATCCCCCTACTGGACGCATCCTCTATCACAATTCCCTTTTCAAAGAATACTTCGGCGAGTACCTCATCGGCCAGGAACCCTGTTTTAAGCTCCTGTTTAATCGGAAAGAGGTCTGTGGATTTTGTCACTTGAAGCAGGCCAAACCCTCTTTAAAAGAGGCCTGCGAGATCTTTGATGAGACGCGAGGGCGTTGGCTAAGGATCTATGAATCTTACATTTCCTGGCTTGATACCGATTTGGTTCGTCTTGGTATGATCCAAGACATCACCGAAGAAAAACAACAGGAAGAGAACCTGATTCGCTCTCAAAAATTGGAAGTCCTCGGGCGCCTTACAGGAAATATCGCCCATGAATTCAACAATATTTTGGCCATTGTCAATGGCTATGTAGACCTTATTCGTCAACGGACGAAAGATAACACCAAAATCCAGAACTATATCTCCAAGATACAAAAAGCGGTGGATTCAGGAACTTCCCTCATCAAACAACTCCTGGTCTTTTCTAGAGAACGCTCTACTGAAGAAAAAATCGAAGATATTAACCGATTAATCACCGAGCAGGCCGAAGTCCTTAAGAAGATGCTCGGCGAAAACATCGAATTGGACTTAAAACTTTCTTCAGAACGCCTACCGGTGAAGCTCTCCTTTGAAGATTTGCAGCATATCCTGACCAACTTGGTTATCAATGCCAAGGACGCCATGCCTTTTGGGGGCAAACTCACCATCAAGACCAAACGGGTAGAAACTTCGGAAAGAGGTCCTTGCGCCCTGCTTAAGATCTGTGATACTGGTCAAGGAATTTCTCCAGAAAGACTTGCCCAAATCTTCGATCCTTTTTACACTACCAAAGCTCCGGGGGAGGGGGCCGGGCTGGGTTTAACTATTATCCTTTCTCTGGTCCGTAGAGCCGGAGGGGAGATTAAAGTCGAGAGCCAACTGGGTAAAGGGACTACTTTTGAAATCATATTGCCTTTAGAGATCCCAGAGGCGCTTCGACAAGGAAAGGATATTTTGAGCCCGGAATCAGAGGACCAAAAAGTGTGGACACAGAAAATATTAGTCGTTGAAGATGAACCTCACATACGAGAGATGCTGGCCGAGATGTTAGAAGGCCAGGGGTTTAAAGTCGCTGTAGCGTCAAACGGTGAGGAGGCCTTGGATTGGTTACGTAAACACCAATATGACGTGGATTTAGTCATAACTGATGTGGTCATGCCCAAGATGGACGGGGTTCAACTATACAGATTGATTCAAAAAGAGGCTCCTCAGATAAAAATTCTCTTTATTTCTGGTTACGCCCAGCACGTTTTGGAAAAATACGGTTTTGACGAAGAGAATTTCCATATTTTGAAAAAGCCCTTTACCTTCAAACAACTTCTCCAAGAAATCGAAAAGATTTTTACTTCCTTTTTGTAATGATGGCCTCCGTCCGACTGACAAAGGCCCCTTTTTGGGGTTTACGTTTGGCCAAGGCCTCTGAAAGTCTGGAAATTCTATCTGTTTTTACGTGTTCCTGGGCCTTTTTGAGAAAACGCTCGGCCTCTTTTACTTTGCCATCCACCAGATAATCTCGAGCTCGTTTCAAGATGGCTTGTTCTCGTTCCGAACGCCAAGAACTGGCGTCTTTGAAGCCAAAAATCGAGGGGAGCTTAAAGACCCGTTCGCTACCGCATTTGGGGCAAGGGGGCCAGGGATCAGACACCTTTTGTAGGCATTCAAATACCACTCCGCAAAGCTCACAGCGAAATTCGTAGATGGGCATCGAAACCCTCCTCTTCAGACTTAAGGCTCTTTAATCTATACTGTAACCAAATTAACGCCAAGGTGAGAGAAATGAATCTTTTCTTAGTGGCTCATGGTTGTCCAAATTGTCATGGTCGGATCTCGGATACACGTTTGGCCCAGGGGCTTCCCTGTGAACAATGTCTCCCAGAAGAGGGTCCGGTTTGTGAAACCTTAAAAAGACAAGGAAATTTAAAATTTTTAGGTCCTTTTTGTGAGGTAGAAGAAAGATTCGGAGAGATCGAAAACCTCTGGGTAAAGGCCTTGGGTTATCTCCCCTCTTCCCTTCAACGCACCTGGTTAAAGAGGCTCCTTCTTCGTGAATCTTTTGCCATCGTGGCCCCTACCGGGACGGGTAAGACCACCTTTGGTCTCTTGGCCACCCTGATAAATGGAGAACGAGCCCTTATCTTGGTCCCTACCAAGCTTTTGGTCCAGCAAATCGGCGAGCGCCTGGAGGAACTAGCCCAAAAGGCCGGGCTTAAAGTGAATATTTTGGCTTACCAAGGGCGCAAAAAGGACAAACAGATCTTTGAGGAACGAGGCTTTGACATCCTTATCGCCACTACCGCCTTTTTCTACCGCCACGCTGAAGAGCTAAAAGAGGTTGACTTCAAGTTGGTCTTTATTGATGACGTGGATTCCTTTCTCAAACGCTCGGCCCATGTCGATCGTCTCTTCGGCTTACTCGGTTTTAGTGAACGAGAGATTGCCCTGGCCTTGAAACTCAATAAGAGCGAAGGCGATCTCCAGCGACTGGAAAAAATCAGGCAGAGACACGCCGGCCAAAAGATCCTGATCATGTCTTCGGCTACCCTACGCCCCCGGACCAATCGGGTCATGCTCTTTCGTTTCTTGCTTGGTTTTGATGTTCACCGAGCAGTCTCCAACATAAGAAACATCGTTGATGCCAAGACTAGGGCCGAGGAATGGAACGAACTTTTAGAAAGGGCTTTTACCCTTTCACGTATTCTTGGCCCAGGGGGGCTCCTTTTTGTGTCCTCGATTTACGGACGGGATAAGGTAGAAGAAACCGTCGATTTCCTTCGGGAAAAAGGATTTCGTGTCTTGAGCTATCTCGAACTCTCCCCTGGAGAATTGATGCAGGAGATGGAAAAGGGCCAGTTTGACCTGGCTGTTGGGCTTGCCCATCCGACCAATCCTTTGGTCAGGGGCATTGATTTGCCCTTTGTCCTCAAATATGCCTTGTTTCTCGGCGTCCCTCGTCACCTCTTCCCCACAAAGGTCTCTTTGGCCCCGCAAGGCCTTCATAATCTCTTGGCCCATATCCTTCCTCTGCTTGAAGAGGAAGAACGCCTTCAGGCCCTTGCTGATCTTCAATACCTAAAGCGATATTTGACCCTCAAAGAAGAAGCCCTGGAGCGCTATCCCAAAATCAAGGCCAGAGCAGAAGAGATCAAAAGATTCCTAGAGGAAAAATTCAAAGATCCACAGTTTTTGACCAAACTCGAAACTTCAGAAGAGGTGTTTCTCAAGCGGGAAGGAGACTCGCTCTATCTGGTGGTAGGAGATACGGCTACTTATCTTCAGGCCTCGGGGCGGGTGTCTCGTCTGACAGTCTTTGGGTTGCTTAAGGGATTATCTGTGGTGCTCACCGATGATCCAAGGGCCTTGGCCAGCCTGGAACGCCGGCTGCGTTTCCACTTAGGAGATGATTTTCCCTTCACCCCAGTGGAGGAGCTCGATTTAAAGGCCCTGGACCAGGAACTGATCGAGGCCCGAAAAAAGAGATCGACCCCCTCTCAGGCCTTCAAAGACCTTTCGCACACCACCTTGGTTCTAGTTGAGTCCCCTCATAAGGCCAAGACCATTGCCTCCTTCTGGGGGAAACCCACCATAAGACGCGTAGGCGAGGCCTTTGTCTACGAAATTCCCATTGAAAACCGTGTCCTTATGGTGACCGCCTCCCTGGGTCATGTCTTCAATCTCTCACGGCACAAGGGATTCTTCGGGGTTTATGAAAAAGGGGGTTATTTTGAACCGGTGTTTGACACCATCAAGATCTGTCGCCCTACGGGGGAGCAATTAGTCGATCCGGAAGAAGTCAAAATTCGCTGTCCCCAAGGGCCGATCTTTGACAAGGGCGATCTTTTGGAGGGCCTTCGCCGCCTAGCCTTTGAGATCGATGAGATCTTCATCGGCAGTGATCCGGATGCCGAGGGTGAAAAGATCGCCTATGACCTATTTATCGAACTCCGTCCTTTCAACCCCCGAATCAAGCGCCTTGAATTTCACGAGGTGACCCCTAAGGCCTTCCGATCTGCCTTAGAGAGCCCGGTGGAGTTCAACCTCAACCGGGTCAAGGCCCAGCTTACCCGTCGGGTGGTGGATCGGTGGGTGGGATTTACTCTTTCCCGTAAGCTTTGGTCTGCCTTTGGGCGACGGAGACTTTCGGCTGGCCGGGTACAGACTCCGGTCCTTGGCTGGGTCATTGCTCGAGCAGAGGAAGCGCGTAAGAAAAAGGCCCGCCTGAGCTTTGTCCTCTTCGAGCATCGGTTTCACTTGGAGTTGGAAGATATCCCTCTGGCCAAAAAGGTCTTTAAGGAATTAGAGGCATTAAAATGGGAAGTACTTGCCCGAGCTGAAGAGACCAAAAATCCCCTACCCCCCTATACCACCGACACCATCCTTCAGGATGCCCATCAACGGCTGCGTCTGAGCACCAAGCAGACCATGACCTTGCTTCAGGAACTCTTTGAATCCGGACTCATCACCTACCACCGTACTGATTCAACGCGGGTCTCTGAGGCCGGACGGTACCAAGTGGCCAAGCCATATATCACCGAACACTTTGGCGAAGAATTTTTCTATCCACGGGGATGGGCCGAAGGCGGAGCCCATGAGGCCATTCGCCCCACCAGGCCAAGAGAGGCCAAAGAACTTCAGGCTATGATCGCTGGTGGTCTTCTTTCCTTGAGTGATGCAGATCGTGCTCTGAAGTTATACGATTTGATCTTTCGCCGTTTTATGGCCAGTCAGATGCGGGCCGCCAAGATAGAAATCGCGCGTCTTCGCTTTATGGTCCCTTCATATCAGTGGGAGGAAGCGATAATCAGCGCCGTCTTAGAGCCTGGGTTTGAAAAGATGTATCCGACCTTTGTCGTAGTTGGCCTTCAAGCAGAAGGAAGACCGACCAAATCCATGCTTCAATTGGTCCCCAAGGCAGAGCTTTATACCGAAGGGACCCTAGTCCAGGAGATGAAACGCCGCGGCTTAGGGCGTCCTTCGACCTATGCCGAGATCGTGACCACCCTTATTCAACGTCGATACATCAAAGTCCTCAAAGGCGGACGGCTCCTTCCGACTAAGCTTGGTCGTGAAGTCTATCAATACTTAAAAAGAAACTTCCCTCATCAGGTAGACGAGGAACTCACTAGAAGATTGGAAGAGGCCATGGATCTGATCGAGGCTGGGGAGCTGGATTATCAAAAGGTCTTACAGGAAGCCTATGAAATTCGCTATCTCCTTGAGGAAGAAAGGGTCGAATTGTATCCAGAGGAAGAACTAAAACAACACGTCGTTCATTGGGAGTGATCTGAGGTCTTTTGGAGGAGTTCCTTGGCGGCATCGACGATGAGCCTGGCCAGGGCCTCTATCTTGATTCGACGTTTGCGGGCCTCTCGGCGAAGGAATTGCATGGCCTCCCCTTCTTTCATCCCGTAGGCATCCATCAGGAAACCCTTAGCCCGTTCGATATATTTACGGCCTTCTAACTTGGCCTTGAGATCCTCGATTTGCCCCTCCAAGGCATTAATCTCGTGACCGATGGCCTGGGCAATTTCTATAGCTGAGACCAATTCGTCGATGGAGACCGGTTTTAAGAGATAACCTACCACTCGGGCCTCTTTGGCCTGACGTAAAAATTCCGGATCAGCAAAGGCGGTGATCAAGACAATGGGGGTAAAGTGTTTCTCGTTTATACGACTGGCAGCCTCAAGACCGTTCATAACCGGCATCTTGATATCCATAAGGATGAGATCGGGTGTGTGGGTGAGGGCAAGCTCCACCGCCTCTTGTCCGTTGGCCGCTACCCCGACCAACTCGTAACCTTCTCGTTCCAAGGCCTCTTTTAGGGCTGAACACAGGGCTTGATCATCTTCGGCGAGTAAGATACGGAAATTTTTAAATGTGCGGGTTGACACAGGATTAATAGCCATTTTGGGCAAAAATAAAAAGATGGCTGGGGGACTAGGATTCGAACCTAGACCGGCGGGTCCAGAGCCCGCTGTCCTGCCGATTAGACGATCCCCCAGCGCTTATTGAAAAAGATTAACGAATTAGACCAAGGTGTCAAGAATTTTGTCATTGCACAGCGATTATGTCACCCTTAACTGCACAGGGATTTTGTCACCCCCTGAGGTACTCATAGGCTCCAAAAATTCCTTTTCAGGAGGAGCCT
>CAZKEG010000012.1:0-13399 GCA_964551715.1 uncultured Thermodesulfobacteriota bacterium | reverse complement strand
CCACGATGTAACGATCGGGTATGTAGCTTAGACGGATAGTAGCAAAGTCTGGATAACCTGAACGAGGGCAGAGGCAAGTGAACTCCGGAAAGGTGATCTCTATTAGATAATCTCGATCAGGATAGGGGTTTTCCCAAGGCTCAAGTTGGGCCTCTTCAATGGCCCTTTCGCCGTATTTTTTTTCTTCCATATCTACATCCAGATGTTTTGAAAAAATATATCTCATCGGTGGCTTGTTCCTCAACCTTGACCTCAAGGTCTTATCGTCTGGCTATTTCTGGTACCAGACTTAAATTTCTAATTGACGGCCAAGTTTTTTGAAGGCCAAACCAAAGGCAGGAGGGTGATATGGAGCTTAAATCCCTGATCAGGGTTGGAGACTATGAATGGGAGATCCCTCAAAAAGGCAACATGCGGGTCCCTGGAAAGATCTTTGCCAGCCGAAGATTGATTGAAGAAATGGACGAGAAGGTACGGGAACAGGTGACCAACGTGGCCTGCCTACCGGGGATTGTAAAGGCCTCCCTAGCCATGCCGGATGCCCACTGGGGATATGGTTTTCCCATCGGAGGGGTGGCGGCCTTTGATCCAGATCAAGGAGGGATTATTTCGGTAGGAGGGGTCGGTTATGATATTTCCTGCGGAGTACGTTGCCTGCGCACAGGGCTCAAACGTGAAGAAGTAGTCCCTGTCTTGGAAAGACTGGTCGAGGCCTTGTTTGCCACTGTTCCTTCTGGCGTAGGATCTGAAGGAAAGATCAGGCTCTCGATAGATCAGCTTGATGAGGTCCTTGTCGGCGGAGCCCGATGGGCGGTGGCCAAGGGCTTCGGAGAACCAGAAGATCTAGACTATATCGAAGAAAGGGGGTGTTTGGCCGGGGCTGATCCAAGTTGTGTCTCTTTGGAGGCCAAGCGCCGGCAGCATCGGCAGATAGGGACCTTGGGATCGGGCAACCATTATTTAGAAGTTCAATATGTGGCGGAAATCTATGACCGAGAGGTGGCCGAGGCTTTCGGCCTCGAAGAAGACGATGTGGTCATCTCTATCCATTGCGGTTCAAGGGCCTTAGGACATCAGATCGCCACTGACTACCTCAAGGTCCTGGCCAAGGCAGCCAAAAAATATGGTATTCCCATTAAGGAAAAGGAATTGGTATGTGCCCCAATTAATTCGCCGGAGGGTGAGCGCTATTATCGGGCCATGGTCTGCGGGGTGAATTGTGCCCTGGCCAATCGTCAGGTGATCTCGCACCTGGTCAGAGAGGTCATGAGCGAGTTTTTCCCACAGGCCAAGGTCACTTTGCTTTATGACGTAAGCCACAATACCTGTAAGATCGAAGAACACCGAATAAACGGAGCGAGCAAACGCCTTTACGTCCATCGCAAAGGTGCCACCCGGGCCTGGGGGCCGGGTAGACCTGAGCTTCCAGAGCGTTATCGAAAGGTTGGTCAACCGGTATTAATCGGCGGGACCATGGGTACTGCTTCTTATATCTTGGTGGGCACTAAGGAGAGCGAAGAAAAGGCCTTTGGCTCGGCCTGTCACGGGGCCGGACGGGCCATGAGTCGGCACCAAGCCCTTAAGCGCTGGCGTGGCGAACAGGTTATCGAAGAGCTGCGCAAACGGGGTATCGTGATTCGGGCCAAGTCCAAACGCGGTGCCGCCGAAGAGGCCCCGGAGGCCTACAAGGACGTCTCCGAGGTAGTCGAGTCTGCCCATCGAGCAAAGTTGGCCTGCAAGGTCGCAAAACTCTTGCCTATGGGTTGTATAAAAGGCTAAAAAGAGAGAGATCCTTTGGAAGGAGGGAGATCATGGGAGAGGAATGCATCTTTTGTAAGATCATAAAAGGCGAAATTCCGGCGGATTTTGTCTATCAAGGGGAGCGGATCGTAGCCTTTAAAGATATCAATCCGCAGGCCCCGATCCACATCCTAATCGTGCCCAAGAAACACATTCGCAGTGTAAACGATCTTACCGAAGAAAATGCGCCCTTGATCGCCGAAATGATCATGGTCGCCAAACAACTGGCTCAAGAACTTGGGACGGCCAAGAGCGGTTATAAACTCTTCTTTAACGTGGAAAAAGGTGGAGGCCAGCTCATTTTCCACATGCATTTACATCTCATCGGAGGCTGGCAATAGGAGGAGGGTATGCAAACCATTATGGTCAAGACCCATCGTCAGACCGAATTAGTCGATATTACCGACGAAGTTCAAAGGGTAATCAATGTAGAAAACGGCATATGTTATCTTTATTGTCCTCATACTACCGCTGGTTTGGTGATTAACGAAGGGGCTGATCCAGCGGTGGCTGAAGATATCCTGAAAGTTATGAATCATGTCATTCCCTGGCAGTTTGATTATAAGCACTTGGAGGGCAACTCTCCGGCCCATATCAAGGCGGCCTTAACCGGCCCAGGGCTCTTTGTCTTTATCGAAAATAAAAGACTAAAGCTCGGGACCTGGCAGCGGATCTTTTTTGCCGAATACGATGGTCCTCGAACGAGAAAGGTGTATGTAAAGATTGTACCGGATTAAGATTGATCCTGGTCCTTGGAGCCCTTCTTTCTTGGAATTAGAATGAAAGTGGCTCAAATTTCTGGATGGTAGGAGGTTTTATGAGTGTCAATAAGGTAATCTTGATCGGCCGCCTTGGGGCCGATCCAGAGATACGCTACACCGCCGATGGGCAACCGGTAGCCACCTTTCGCATCGCCACCAACGAAGTCTGGGTCAAGGACGGGCAGAAGCAAGAACGTACAGAATGGCACCGTATCGTGGCCTTTGGTCGCTTGGCGGAGATCTGTGGTGAATATCTCTCCAAGGGCCGTCAAGTGTACATCGAAGGCCGGTTACAGACCCGGTCTTATGAAGACCGCGAAGGCATCAAGCGCTTTGTCACCGAGATTGTGGCCTTGAATATGCAGATGCTCGGTGGGAGAAAAGACCTGTCTCCCACTCCAGAAATAGAACCCTCTTTTGGCGATGAACCCCCGCCGGATGAGGATTTGCCGTTTTAATTTGTTATAGCCAATGGCGGGCGAAGGCATAAAGCCCGCGCAGGCCTTCTAAATACAAGACCTCTTGTAAGTAAAGCCAGAAGAGCAGTTTTATGCCCAACGCTACCAAAGCGGTCAACAGAAACAGGAGGCTTGTTAACTTTTCCCAAGAAGGCCATGGTAGGTCCTGACTCTTTAGGGCCAGAGGATTAAAGCCTCGGGTGAGCAGGGCATCGGCCAGATCCTGTGAGCGTCTGATGGCCCCGGAAAGTACCGGGAGGACGACCGAAAGCTCGGTGCGGATGCTTTCGAAGAGACCACAGGCAAGGGGTTGATAGCCTTTAAGTCTTAAGGCCTGCCGTACCCGACGAAGTTCGTCAGCCACCACCGGCAAAAACCTGATGGCTGATACAGAAAGAAAAGAAAGCCCCTGGGGTATGGGGAGGCGGGAGAGGGCCAAAAACAGTCGCTCTACCGGGGTAGAGATACACAAGGAAAGCCCGGCAAACATCCCGGCCAGGAAGCGCAGGGCTTGGACTGCTCCGTAATAAAGCCCCTGGCGGTAGATGGCAAGCCCGCAAAAATCCCTTCCCAAGAGTTTAAAAGGCGGGATTACATAAAAGAGAACGGTGCGGGGAAAATTTTGATAAAAGAGCCCTTGACTCACGATAAGCCCCCAGGTAGTGAGAGCAGCCATCAAGAGGGCGCCTTTTAAGTGAAACCGTGAGGGCCTACTCAGTAAAAAGAGCAGAAAAGAGATGCCGGCCAGGGCCGCTAAGGAAAGGGCTTGATCAAGGGTGACGGCCAAGAGGGAGATGGCCAAGACTAAAAAGATTTTAGTTCGCGGGTCTAGGCGCTTAAGCATGGTCCTTAAGACGTTTTTAAACTATTTGTATCACAAAAGACACGGCCTTGGCCTTCAAAATAGATGATTCGATGGGCAAAGGCCTTGGCCGCAGCTTGGTCATGGGTGGAAAAGATAATGAGATCAGCAGCAAGGGCCGAGAGTACGGTGCGGACATTCTTTTGGTCTTGGGCGGTGGTGGGTTCATCGAGTAATAGTACTTGCGGGGCACCGGTAAGCAACGAGGCCAGGGCCGTGCGCAGCCTCTCACCGCGGGAGAGAGAAAAGGGTGGTTCTGGAAGACGAGAGGAAAGCTTAAGGATACGCGCCACTTTTTGGACCCGATTTTCTTTTTCTTTGGTCGAAAGCCCTAACATACGCGGGGCAAAGGAGAGTTCTTCGTAAACCGAAGGGCGAAAGAGCATGAGGTCTGGGTCTTGAAGGAGCATAGAATATTTGAGACGTCCGGGCTCTTCAGGGAGGTGATAGACGATTTCCCCGGAGGCCGGTTTGAGCAGACCGGCCAGTAAGGAAAGGAAGGTTGATTTCCCGGTACCGTTTTCACCCAACAGGGCGATCCGTTCTCTTCGATAAAACGTGAAACGGAGTCCTTGAAAGAGCCTCTTTTCCGGATAGGCAAAACACAAGTCTTGTATTTCAAGGACAGGTTCTGAAGAAGGGGGTTCCTTGGGGGAAAGAGATCTATAATCTTCTTCAGGCGGACAAAAGTCTTTTGGCGGACCGTCGTAGATTATTTGTCCCTTCTCAAGGGCAATGACCCGGTTGACCAGGGGTAAAACCTCCGAGACGCGGTGTTCGACCAAGATGATAGTAAGCCCTTGGTCTACGAGTTTTTTGAGAACCTCCAAGACCTCTCGGATGCCACGGGGGTCAAGTTGAGAAAGAGGCTCGTCAAGGAGGAGCAACCGCGGCCTGACCGCCACTGCAGCGGCGATGGCCAACCTTTGGCGTTGACCTCCGGAAAGCTCGGCTGGGGAGTGGTCTCGCCGAGGGAGAAGGTCTACGAAAGAAAGGGTTTCTTCTACGCGGTCCTTGATCTCTTTTGGATTGAGACCGAGATTTTCCAGGGCAAAGGCCACCTCTCCGGCCACGGTATCTGAGATGAGTTGAGAGGCAGGATTTTGAAAGACCGTGGCCACCTGAGGAAAGGCCTTTTGTGGGGGAAGGGGGCCTTGTTTGCCAAAGAGATAGACCTCGCCAGTGAGTTCTCCTCCGGATTCGTAAGGGATAAGCCCATTTAGGCAAGAAAGGAGGGTGCTTTTGCCGCAGCCGGTCTCCCCGCAGATGAGGACAAACTCCCCCTCGGCCGCGGAAAAATTTATCTCCTGGAGCGAAGGTTCTTGTCTCCCGGGATAGATGTAAGTGAGATGATGAACCTGAACGATTGGTTTGGTTCTTCCCAAAGACGGCATTTATAACGACTGGTTTGAAGGATTGTTTTGGGAAAACCGGTGATGATCAAGGCCAAGATAAAAATTTAGCCAAGAAGAGGTTCCGGCCAGTCCCCAATCCCGCGGGGGGATGAATCCCTCCTTCAGGGTCTTCTCCCGCCCTAAGGCCTTGAGCCTTTCGTAGACCTTTACGTAAAGACAGCGTTTTCGAAAGGGATAGACTTCACACCAGCCATCAAAACTTCCCCCGCAAGGTCCGTTCAGTAAACCCTTGGCACACTGACTTTGAGGGCAGAGATAGGCCATTTCCGCCAAGGTGCAATCTCCACATTCTTGGCACTCGAACATGAACCCCTTCAAGCGATATTCTATTTTGGTAAAGAGATTTTCTAGGCGAGACCCTTTGATTTTGCGGGCCAATCTTTGGGCCAGGCCATAAAATTTTCGCCTTGGTTCAAAAAAGAGGTCGTGGAAAAGCTGATTGATCAAAAAAGAAGGTGGGAGCTTTTTTGGTCGGGGGAGGGGGTTTAATTCATCGGTGTTGAGCCCGGTCTTAGGGTCTTCGTGAAAGAGATAAAAGGTGCCAGGCAAAGAATCTCTAAATTCTGGGATGAACTCCAGCCAACGAGAGAAGTATTCTTCGGCTTTATCCAAGAGATAGACAATATCTTCATATTTGGGCCTTGCCCCGCAGATATGGACGCCATCATAGCCCAGGCCCCTCAGCACCGCTATCAATTTAGCGGCACGATCAAGGGCGGCTCGGTAGCCTCCATCCGGGGCCTCGGCTTCCTTTTCCACCTTGGCCAAGAGCTGGTCGGTAATACGGCAACCCGGTACCACTCCTCGATAAATGATATGGGCCAACCGCCGATCCATGACCAAGACTCCACCCAAGACCGGGATGTTCAAGCCTTCAAGGCGCATATAACGACGCAGTTCATCAAATTTACGGACATCAAAGCCGACCTGAGTGATGACAAACCGTGCCCCGGCAGCTACCTTGCGATGGAGCTTGAAATACTGGGTCATTACCTCGGCTTCGTAGCGTTTAAAGGGTGAGATGACGCAGCCCTTGAAAAAGGGCATGGGCGGGAGCTTGACTCCGCCTCCGGGTTTTTCTGGGGAGAGTTCATAGCCCTTTTCCATTTCGGTAATCAGACGCAAGAGATGGACAGCATCAAGGTCAAAGACCGGTTTGGCCTTGCCCATGAATCCATAGCGGGGGAAGTCTCCGGTCATGATGAGGAGGGTGTGAAGTCCTTCACGATCTCGAGCAAAGAGGGTGCTTTCTATTTGGTTGCGATTTTTGTCTTTACAGGAGAAGTGGAGGATGGGTTCAAGCCCTAGGCGTTTTATCTCACGCCCAATGGCCGCCGGAGAAAGGGCTGGATGCCCGCCGGCGTTTTCTGTTACCGAAAGTCCGTGAAGACGCCGGTCCCGCGAGGCCTCTTCGATAAAGATCATGATGTCTTTGAATTGTCGAAGCCTGGTACTACGCCCAGGGACTAGCTCAAAAGTATAGGTAAAGCTTGAAGGATCAGCCAGGCTTTCTTGAAAGGATTTAGAAGCCACCACTAATTTTCTCCTGTCAATCCAAGGGCCTTTAACTTACGATAGAGATAACTGCGTTCTAAGCCTATGGCCTCAGCCGTGTGAGAAATGCTCCCGCCGAACTTGGCTATCTTACGACGTAAAAATTCTCGTTCAAAGAGGTAGCGGGCCTGTTTGAAATCGTCACAGACAAACCAGGGTTCCTCACCCGAGGCGTATCGAGGTAGTTCTTCGCCGGAGCGAAATTCAGAAGGGAGGTCTTTCAAGGTGATTTCTTCACCAGAGGCCATGATGACTAAGCGCTCGATCAGATTTCTCAGTTCACGAATATTCCCCGGCCAGGGATAGTTCTTAAGGGCCTCCATGACCTCCGGACTCAGGCGTTTTTTACCCAAACCAGTATTTAAGGCCAATTCCGTAAGGATCTCTTCAACCAAGATGGGGATATCTTCCCTCCTTTCCCTCAGGGGAGGGATGGTGATAGGGACTACATTTAGGCGGAAGTAAAGATCTTCTCGAAAACGTCCGGCCTTAATCTCTTCTCGGAGATCCTTGTTGGTAGCGGCAATTACCCGTACATCGACCTCGATCATCTTGGTGCCACCCAAGCGTTCAAAACGTTTTTCCTGAAGGACCCGAAGGACTTTGGCCTGGGCACTGAGGCTCATATCACCTATTTCGTCTAAAAAGAGCGTTCCTCCGTTGGCCAACTCGAATTTTCCCCTCTTGGCCGTGGTTGCCCCGGTGAAGGCTCCTTTTTCATGGCCAAAGAGTTCGCTCTCGATGAGTTCATCCGGGATGGCCGCGCAATTGATCTCCACAAAAGGTCTATTACGTCGGGGAGAAAGGTCATGAATCATACGTGCCGCCACCTCTTTCCCCACCCCTGATTCTCCCATGATGAGCACCGTAGCATCGGTAAGGGCCACCCGTTCGATCTCAGTCTTCACCTTTTTGATGGCCGGGCTTTCACCAGAGAGTCCACGGGTGAGCTTAGCCCGGAGGCGGATGTTTTCCTCTTCCAAGGCCCGGAAGCGCAGGGCATTGGCCACGGTGACCACTACTCGATCGTAGGAAAGGGGTTTTTCCAAAAAGTCAAAGGCTCCGAACTTTATGGCCTGAACCGCCATTTCTACGGTGCCGTGGCCGGAGATAACGATTACCGGTAAGGCCGGTTGTTTTTTCTTGAGATCTTTGAGGATTTCCAGGCCGTCTTTGTCCGGGAGCCAGACGTCTAAGATCAAGAGTTCCGGGCTCTCTTCATGGAGACGCATGAGCCCCTCTTCTGCACTACGGGCCGTAATCACCCGATATCCCTCGTCTAGCAAGATGTCAGAAAGACTTTCTAGGATGCTTTCTTCGTCGTCAATGATGAGTATCTTCTGTTTCATGATCAGGCCTCAAGAGGTAATTCAATGACAAACTTGGCCCCTTTGGGTTGATTTTCTTCTACATAGATCTGGCCTTTGTGTTCTTGAATAACCGAATTCACGATGGCCAGACCCAAACCGCTTCCACCTTGACGGGAAAAATAGGGTTCAAAGAGACGCGGGCGGATCTCTGGCGGAATCCCTGGGCCGTTATCAGCCACTTCGATACGGGCCTTTCCGTCTTTTTGGGAGAGATAAACGGTGATCTTTCCGGTATCCCCCATGGCTCGAATGGCGTTGTCAAAGAGGTTCAAGAATACTCGTTTCATTTGTTCGCGATCGAAGGGAAAAGGAGGGAGCCCATCACCTTCGACCTTGAACTCGATCCGCGGATGCCCTTCTCGATAGAGATCAATTACCTCGTGGATGACCTTCTTTAGATCTTCAGTCTCAAGTTTAAGCGAAGGAAGCCTGGCAAAGGCAGAGAATTCATTGACCAGGTGTTTTAATTCTTCGACTTGTTTTTCGATGGTGGTGGTGCACCGCTCTAGGATTTGACGTTCTTCCGGACCGAGCTTTTCCAACAATCGCCGACGTAAGCGCTGAGCAGAGAGTTGGATAGGGGTTAGGGGATTTTTGACCTCATGGGCGATCCGTCGAGCCACCTCTCGCCAGGCCGCTAGACGCTGAATCTTTTCTTTCTCGGTGATATCTTCAAAGAGACAGAGATATCCGAGGTTTTCTCCTTTTTCTGTCTCAAGCAGGGTCACCGTCACCGCCAGGATGACCCTTTGCCTTTTAATTTCTACTGTTACCGGTTGTTGAACTATACGTTGAGGGTTTTGTCTGACCGCCCTTAACATCTCTTGGGCCTGCTCTCGATAGGCCTCGGGTAAGATCTCCCCTATATATCGGCCCCAAAGCCTGGCCTGTGGGGCCCCAAAGAGCTTGGCGGCAACGCGATTAATCAAAGTGATTCGCCCTAGGTCGTCCAGGGCCACCACCCCGGCGGTAATATTGGCCAGCACCGTCTCCAGGTACCAAGTCCGCCGTTGCAATTCTTGATTGGCCTGATTCAAAGCCTGGGTGGTTTCTTCTACTTTTTGTCGATACTCACGGAGTTCTTCGGTCATATTGCGAAAGGCACGTACTAGACGGCCTACTTCATCCGGGCTTTCCGGAGGAAGGTCTACATCAAAGTTTCCGGCGGCAATCTCGCTGGTGGCCTCAGCCAAGGCCTGTACCGGTTCGGTCAGACGCCGCGAAAAACGCATCCCAAACCAGATGGCCACAAAGATGGTAAGGAGGGTCACCAAGAGGAGAATGAGGAGCAGTGAAATCTTTAAAGGGTCTTTAAAGAATTTTAACTGACGATAGGCCTCTACCCCCTTGCCTACGTCTCGGAGGAGTTTTTCCAACCCAGGGTCCAAAAAGACCCCGGTGGCTACCGCTACTGGTTGGTGACGATATTGGGCCGGTAAGATGACCCGTAAGAGGACCTTATCTCGGAAACGACTGGTCTCGGTGGCTGGTTCCTGCTGATTGATGACCTTTTTCAACAGAGTAGGAGGAAGGCCGAGACGGAATTCGGGTTTTTTGCTATAGGAGCCGGTCAGTAATTGTCCGGAAGAGGCGTAAACTTCTAGGCTATCCAGATGGAGGCGCCGACGCCATTGCCGAACCCTTTTGCTCCGCAAATAAGAAGTCCTTTTTAGGTAACGACGCACAAATTCTTCGGCCTTTCCCGCCAGTTCTCTCTCCTTTTCTTGATAAAGGGACTGGGCCTCAAGCAGGGCCTCTTGTAAACGACGATCGAGATTGCTGCTAAACCAGTATTCAAGACTGGTATCAATAAACTTAAAGGCTACCAAAAAGAGAAACACCGTGGGCACCAAGGCCAAGAATAGAAAGGCTACGGCGATACGAGTGCGGAGGCGCTCGGCCAGCTTACCCTTTTGGCGTTCAAAAAAGATCTTGAGTACGTTGCGGATGACAAGATAGGCCACCAAGAGGAGGAGGATGAGGTTGAGATGGATAAGGGCGTAGACCACCAGATTGGCCTCACCGGTAGGTACCGCCCGAAAGACGTGTATCTCTACAAAAGAAAGAATCCCTAGGAGAAGGAGGGCTGCTCCGATAATAAAGATTTCTCGTCTTCGTTTACGGCGTTCTCTCTGGATATCGAGGGACATAGTCTAGAGTCGGAATCGTATACTTTCCCAACCCGACTCCATTTTACCGCCGCCGAAGATAAAATGTAACATCTTAAGGGGTATCTTGAAGGGAAGAGGCGGATTGGCCTCCTTTTGAATGATCACTTTGATCTTTAAGCGGTAAGTACTTTGGCGTTTGAGTTTATCTAAGGGGATAAGGGGGAGGTTTTCGAGTTTTCCGGCCTCTTTTAAGGCCTCTTCTACCGTGGGGACCCTTTGAGGGACGATGGCCGCCCCTTCGTATTGGACTAAATAGACGTTTTTGACCGCTTGGTAATAGACCAAGCGGTTTACCTCTTGTTCCAAGATAACCTTGTCCCGAAACAATCTACGCAGGCGGGTCAAAATGATCTTGAACTGAAGCCTTAAGGCCACTCCGTGTCTCAAGGCCTCGTCTATGCGTTCCTCCGGGAGGTCTCCCCCGGTTTGACAACTAACCACCAGATAACCCTGTTCTGCCCCTACACGCAGGTCATAGATCTCCAGAGCCAAAGAGCGAGTTATCGAAATGAAGACAAAAGAGAGGATCAATATGAATATTTTGAGGCCTTGCCTCAGCACTCAAAACTCCTTAAGGATCACATCTTCTAGTGGTTTGCGGGAGGAAGTTTGGCGTCGGTGTTTGGGATGCCCCAGAGCCACCACCGCCATGAGATCGAGATTTTCGGGGAGTTCAAGCAGAGTGCGCACTTTATCTGCATTCTTGAGAATTTCTCCCAGCCACACACCACCAAGGCCCAAGGCATGAATGGCCAAGAGCATATTTTGGAGGCAGGCTCCCATGGCTTGGTGGTCCTTGACCTCATGATACATGGCCTCTTTGTCTACGAAGACAGCAATCACTACTGGGGCCTGGCGGATGATCTGGCCGTATCGGGTGAGTTCGGCCAAGGCCTCACGCTTTTCCCGGTCCCAAACAATGGCAAAACGCCAGGGTTGGTTATTGAGCCCTGAGGGAGCCCAAGTGCCAGCTCGGATGATCTCTAGGACCAGGTTACGAGGGACCGGTTCTTCGGTAAACTCTCGCACGCTACGTCGGCTGTAAATAGCCTCTAAGATCGGATTATCGGACTGCGGCCTCTCCATGGCTTATCAAAAACGCCTCCTTTTCTTGTTTGATTTGTTCACGAATTCGGGTAAGAAGGGCCAGGTTATCCTGGTAGGAAATAGTACCAGGTTCTCCACGCAGACGTCTGGCCAACCCAGCGGCCAAGAGCCCTACGTTTATGGCGTCCATTACGGCTCGATCGTCTTCGATGGCTTTGTCCCCTTGCCGGGAATAGGCATGGGCCCAAGGAGGTAAAATGGCCCCCATGGCGTTGAGTGCCGTAAGGAGATAGCCCCCGGCCAAGGTCAGACCGGCATCAGCCCCCACCGTAATGACCCCAACTACCTTGCCTTCCATATAACTCGGCTCTCCATAGGCCACCATGTTTTCCAAAGAGGTGAGCCGGTCAATCAGGTTTTTCATCAGGCCTGAAGGCGCATACCAATAGACCGGGGTGGCAAAGATGACCACCTCGGCCTGGTGGATCTCTATGAGGAGTTTCTTGCCATAGTCATCAAAAATACACGGGAAACGGCAATTGGGCTCCTCGTCTTGGATACAGCCCTGGCAGGGTTTGATCTCTCCTTCGTAGACGCTAAAAAGATCAGTTTCTAACCCCTCCAAGCGAGCTCCGGCCAAGGCACACCTCAAGAGCATTCCCGTGCCACCATACGGATGAGGAGAGCCTAAAATTCCTATCGCTCTCATTATTCCTCCCCTAAGACTTCGTACCAGAACTTGGGTAAGGCAAAGGAGGCCCGATGGACCTCGTGAGAATAATATTTACAACCTTGTGGCTCGTCTCTTCTTGGTTCCCGAGGATTTAGTCCGGGGCAACGCAAGATATAGGCATTATCCCCGCCAAAGGAGGGGATATCGGCCCGGTAACAGAAGACCTCTTCTTGGCCATAGACCTGAACGAAGGTCCGGTAGGTCCATTCAAGGACGTTTTTCATGGTGAAGGGGGTGGCGGCCTGCTGAACGACCAGCCCCTCCGGGGCAATCCTTTGCAATAAATGATGAAAGTCTTCGCTAAAGAGGGAATGGGAGAGTTCTAAGACAAAATCCCCGGAGGGGACATCTGGATCAGTAGAGTCAATAATGATCAAATCGAATTTTTCTTTGCCCTCATCGGCCATTTTTTGGACCAACTTGTAGGCATCGGTGATCATGAGCTCCAGTCGATCATCCTCCGGGGGCAAGAGCTGAGGAAAATATTTCTTGACGATCTCCGGGACCCGGGGATCAATGTCGGCAATGATCACCTTTTCTATATCTGGGTATTTTAGAAGTTCCCTGGCAGCGCCAAAGTCCCCGCCACCGCAGATCAGGACCCGTTTTATCTCTCCCCAAGCCTTAGTTTGGACCGGGATGTGGACTAAGGCCTCGTGGTAGATAAATTCGTCTCGGGTGGTGAATTGCAAGGTCCCGTTTAAAAAGAGGATACGCCCCCAGAAGACATGATCCATGACATAAAGGGTCTGCGGGCCCCCTTCAGAATGGATGATATTACCATGATAGAGATAAAAATAATCTCGATGAACCGGTTCTCCGATGACGAGACGAACGCCCTCCCCTTCGGTTGGAATAGAATCAGCCATGATTGCCATAACCAGCCTCCCTGAAAATTCTTAGCAAGAATAGCCCAACAGAAATTCAAAGAAAAGGGGTAGAAGAAGCTTTAGGATGAAAGACCGAGAAATGGGGACTCAAAAAGGTCTAGATCCTAATTAACGGCTTTGACAAAAGAGAGAAATTTTCCTAATGCTTTGAAAGATAATTTTTTGAGAATAAACATGACCAAAATTTCTGTAAGGGTATGTTCAACGCCGTTTTCCGTCAAGAAGAGAGTATATCCTGTCGTAATCCCTAGATTTTGAATAAAAAAAGAGACAACGGCATTTTAAATTCTGACAAAGGAGGACTATAAAAGCATACCTAAATGTTAACCTGAGTCATC
>CAZKEG010000011.1:0-13556 GCA_964551715.1 uncultured Thermodesulfobacteriota bacterium | reverse complement strand
GAATTAGAGATCGGTCAATAAAGGGTTGTCATGATGAAGGAAAGCAAACCCAATCGAAAACAACTGGTCGGGATCGTGGTGAGCAACAAGATGGACAAGACGGTCGTGGTGATGGTGGAACGTCTTGTCCAGCATCCCCTTTACAAGAAATACATCAGGCGACGGAAAAAATTCATGGCCCACGATGAAGAGAACGCTTGCCGCGAGGGAGACAAGGTCTTGATCGAAGAGACAAGACCTCTTTCCAAGCACAAGCGGTGGCGCGTGCGAGAGATTCTCGAGAGGGCCAAAGTCTTAGAGAAAGAAGAGACGCCCCAAGAAGCGCAAGGATAAGGTGGTGAGGGACGATGATTCAACAACAGACTTATCTCAACGTGGCGGATAATTCCGGGGCCAAAAAGATCATGTGTATCCGGGTTTTGGGTGGTTCTGGCCGCCGGTACGCCCGCATTGGTGATGTCATCATCGCCTCGGTCAAGGAGGCCTTGCCTAATTCCAAGGTCAAGGCTGGAGACGTGGTCCGGGCGGTGGTGGTGCGCACCAAAAAGGAACAGCCCCGCTCTGATGGCACCTTGATCAAGTTTGATGAGAACGCGGCGGTGCTCATCAATCAGTGGGGTGAGCCAGTAGGGACGCGTATTTTTGGTCCGGTGGGTAGAGAGCTCAGGGCCAAGAAGTTTATGAAGATCATTTCTTTGGCGCCGGAAGTGCTTTAAGGGGTGTGAGCTATGTTTAAGAGTAAGGCAAAGAGAGGACTAAAGCCGCATCAGGTAAAGGTTCATATTCGCAAGAATGACCAGGTCGTGGTCATTGCCGGTAAGGACAAGGGTAAGGTCGGTCGAGTGCTTCAGGTCTTTCCGCGTCGTCAGCGGGCAGTGGTCGAAGGGGTAAACATCGTCAAGAGGCACATGAGGTCTACTCTTTATGCCGAAGGCGGTATCGTGGAAAAGCCCGCCCCGATACATATTTCCAATTTGATGGTTGTTTGCCCTAAGTGTATGAAGGGCGTGCGGATAGGGCGGAAAATCCTTGAAGACGGATCTAAAGTGCGGGTCTGTAAAAAGTGCGGAGAGATACTCGAGGCTAAGGAGTAAGATGGACATGTCCTGGCTCAGACAATATTACGAAAACGAGGTCATTCCGAAATTGATGGAGCGTTTTGAGTACAAAAATAGACTTGAAGTACCGAGATTGCTTAAGATCTGTCTCAACATGGGCCTAGGTGAAGCGGTCCAGAACCCGAAGATCATCGACCAGGCGGTGGAAGAACTGGCGGTCATTGCCGGGCAGCGACCTTGCATCCGTCGGGCGAAAAAATCTATTGCGGCCTTTAAGCTGCGTGAGGGTATGCCCATCGGGGTGATGGTCACCCTGCGGGGCAACCGCATGTATGACTTTTTTACCCGATTGGTCAATTTTGCCCTACCCCGGGTGCGTGACTTTCGAGGGGTGCCTACCCGAGGATTTGATGGCCGGGGCAATTACACCATGGGTATTACGGACCACACTATTTTCCCTGAGGTTGATCCGAACAAGGTTGAGAAGATTAAGGGCATGAACATCACTTTTGTGACCTCGGCAGAGACCGACGAAGAGGCCTTTGAGCTTTTGAAGCTTTTAGGTATGCCGTTTAGGAGGAGATAGAGACCTATGCCTCGGAAAGCACAGATCGTAAAGGCCATGAAGGAACCGAAGTTTCCGGTACGCAAGCGGAATCGCTGCTCTATCTGTGGGCGTCCGCGCGGGTACATCCGTAAGTTTGGGCTTTGTCGGATATGTTTTCGGAAATTGGCCTCAGAAGGTAAGATCCCCGGTGTCAGGAAAGCTAGTTGGTAAGGGGTGTTGAAGTATGATGACTGATCCTATTGCAGACATGTTGGCCCGTATCAGGAATGCTTGTATGGTCAGGCATAAGGTGGTAGAGATCCCCTCTTCCAAGATGAAACTAGCCATTGCCAAGATCTTGAAGGAAGAGGGGTATATCGAAGACTTTCGCTTTGTTCCCGAAGGGCCGCAGGGCAAGATCGAGATTGTCCTCAAGTACGACGAACACAAGCGACCGGTAATCGCCGGGCTTAAAAAGGTGAGCAAGCCTGGGCGTCGGGTCTACGTCAAGAAAGACGAACTGCCCAAGGTGATTGGCGGCTACGGGATCGCCATAATTTCGACCTCGCAGGGCATCATGACCGACCGAGAGGCGCGGAAACGGGGTATCGGCGGCGAGGTCATTTGTGAAGTCTGGTAATCTGGAGCGAGGTGAAGGGCAATGCTTTCACGGATAGGGAGAAAGCCGATACCGATCCCTCAAGGAGTAAAGGTCGAGATCAAAGAGGGACGGATTGTGGTCCAAGGGCCTAAAGGGCGCCTTGAGAAAGAGATTCCTCCTTTGGTAGAGGTCAAGATCGAAGATAATGAGATCAAAGTTCTGCCGCAGGAAGTCCAGAAGAGGTTGGCCAAGAAGCTTAAGGCCTTTCACGGGCTGGCCAGGGCCCTTATCAACAACCTAGTAGTCGGGGTGACCAACGGCTTTACCCGGTCGCTCGATATCGTTGGCCTTGGTTATCGGGCAGAACTTAAGGGTGACACCCTGCTCCTCCAATTGGGGTACTCTCATCCGATTGAGTTCAAACTCCCGGAAGGGGTTAAGGCCAAGGTAGAGAGGGGTACAGGAGAGATTCAGTTCCGGATTATCCTAGAAGGCATAGACAAAGAGCTGGTCGGGCAGACAGCGGCTAATATCCGTCGTCTGCGTCCGCCAGAGCCTTATAAGGGTAAAGGTGTTCGTTACTCAGACGAAGTCATCCTCAGAAAGGCCGGTAAAGGTGGTAAGAAAGCTTAGGGCGGGTGAGTGAGATATGGGAAGGACAAGTAAGAAAGTCTTGGCACGGTTGAGAAGGAGACGTCGCGTTAGGAAAAAGATCTTTGGGACGAGCGAGCGCCCACGGCTCTCGGTCTTTCGTAGTTGTAAGCATATCTATGCCCAGATCATCGATGACGTTCATGGGCGCACCTTGGTAGCGGCTTCTTCGCTCACGCCGGAGATCAGAGAACGTCTGGCTGAGCTTAAAAAAGAAGGCGGGAAAACGGCGGTGGCTCGGGCAGTAGGAGAACTGATCGGCAAGCGGGCCATCGAGGCCGGGATCAAGAAGGTCTGTTTTGACCGTGGTGGGTATAAATACCATGGTCGAGTAAAGGCCCTGGCTGATGGAGCGCGGGCCGCTGGTCTTGAATTTTAGAGGAGGGAAGAGCCTTGGTGGCATCACCAAAGGAAACCGGAGAACTCATCGAGAAGATTATTTTTATCAATCGCGTGGCTAAAGTACACAAAGGTGGCCGGCGTTTTCGTTTTTCGGCCATTGTGGTGGTGGGCGATGGTCAAGGCCGTGTGGGTTATGGTCTGGGTAAGGCCCCAGAAGTACCGGATGCCATTCGTAAGGCCTTGGAGCGGGCCCGTAAAAATATGATCGAAGTTCCAGTGATAAACGGGACTATTCCGCATCCAATCATTGGGGAATACGGAGCGGCCAAGGTGCTGCTCAAACCCGGGCGTCCTGGGACAGGCGTTATCGCCGGAAGCACCATCCGAGCCATCATGGATGCGGTGGGTATTCGAGATGTAGTGACCAAGTGCATCCGCAGCACCAATCCTCATAACGTGGTCAAGGCTACCTTTCGGGCCTTTGAATTGCTTCAGAGCCCGGAATATGTGGCGGCTAAACGACAATTGTCCAAAGAAGAATTGACAGGTGAGGACCATGGCGAAACAGCTTAAGATCACCTTGGTGCGGAGTAAATACGGTTGGTCTAAAAAGCAACGGGCGACGTTGGCTGGTTTAGGTCTTCGCCGTATTAGACATACGGTCATCCGACCGGATAATCCCTGTATTCGTGGGATGATCGAAAAGGTCAAACATCTTGTTAAAGTGGAGGAGATCGATGGCTGAAGGGGTCAGCCTTTCCAATCTTTCGCCCTTTCCGGGCTCAAAAAAGAGGGAGAAACGGGTAGGGCGTGGTCCTGGCTCTGGGCATGGAAAGACCTCATGCCGCGGGCATAAGGGCCAGCGTTCTCGGTCTGGTGGTAGGGTGCCGCCTTGGTTTGAAGGTGGGCAGATGCCGATCCTCCGCCGCTTGCCGAAGCGGGGGTTTAAGAACCCGTTTAGGGTTGAATATGCGGTGATCAACGTCGGTGAATTGGGGAAGCGTTTCGAGAGCGGAGCGGTGGTAGACCCAGAGGCCTTGCGGGCCAAAGGGCTCCTTAAGAAAAAGCTCCCGATAAAGATCCTGGGCGACGGCGAGATCTCGGTGGCCCTTAATCTCAAAGTCCATGCTATCTCTAAGAGCGCCAAAGAGAAGATTGAGAAGGCAGGGGGGTCGGTAGAAATATTGGCCTTGTAAGGAGTTAAGGCGTGTTTAAGACAGATGGTGTCCAGAATTTAGCTAATATACCGGAGCTGCGTCGGCGGCTCCTTTTTCTTTTAGGGGCCTTGGCCATTTACCGAATCACCGTCCAGATCCCGACTCCGGGTATCAACGCCGATGCCTTGATAGCCCTCTTTTCGCGGGCCGGGGGGACGATCTTCGGCTTTATTGATATGTTCTCTGGTGGGGCGCTGCGTAGGCTCTCGATCTGTGCCTTGGGGATTATGCCCTATATCAGTGCCTCGATTATTCTCCAGCTCCTTACCGTGGTCTTTCCAAGTATTAAGGAGATGCAAAAGGAAGGCCCTGAGGGCCGGAGGAAGATCGCCTACTATACCCGTTATCTCACCGTGGCCATTTGTCTGGTTCAGGGCTTTGGCATCGCCATTGGCCTTGAGCGGATGACCGGCCCGAATGGTCAGCCCATCGTCATGTTTCCGGGCTGGGGGTTTCGCTTGCTTACCATGCTTACCCTCACCACCGGGACGGTCTTTTTGATGTGGCTTGGTGAGCAGATCACCGAACACGGCATCGGAAACGGTATTTCGCTCTTGATCTTTGCCGGTATCGTAGCCAGGCTCCCTTCGGCGGTGGTCAATACGGTGCGCTTTGTCAAGACCGGTGAGCTTTCGGCGGCGATCTTGGTCTTTGTCATGATCCTGGTGATCGCGGTGGTGGCCTTTACGGTGTTTATGGAGCGGGCCCAGCGGCGTATCCCGGTGCATTATGCCAGACGCATGGTCGGGCGACAGGTCATGGGTGGGCAGACTACTTATCTTCCGCTAAAAGTCAATATGGCCGGGGTCATCCCGCCGATTTTTGCCTCTTCGGTCCTCATGTTTCCAGCGACTGTGGCCAGTTTTGTCCCGGTGGAATCTGTCCAGCGGATCGCCAATCTCTTTCGCCCGGGCACTTTGATATACGAGATTATATTTGTGGCCTTGATCATCTTTTTCTGCTACTTCTATACGGCTATTATCTTTAATCCACAAGAAGTGGCCGACAATTTGCGTAAATATGGCGGATTTATTCCGGGTATTCGCCCTGGGCGGGCGACGAGTGAGTTTTTAGACCGGGTGATGACCAGGATCACCCTGATCGGGGCCCTTTACGTCTCGGCCATTTGTGTGCTACCAACAATCTTGATCGCGAAGTTCAATGTGCCGTTTTACTTTGGCGGTACGGCCCTGTTGATTGTAGTAGGGGTGGCCATGGATACCATGGCCCAGATTGAGTCGCATCTCTTGACGCGTCATTACGAAGGGCTTTTGAGGCAGGGCAGGCTTCGCGGTCGGCGTTAAAAAAGTACTAAAAAGGAGGGGGTTATGAACATCGTATTTTTGGGACCGCCGGGGGCTGGTAAGGGAACACAGGCCAAGAAGATCGCCGAAAAGTATGGTATTCCCCAAATCTCAACCGGTGACATGTTCCGGGAGCACCTTTCCAAGGGGACCGAACTTGGACAGAAGGCCAAGGAGTATATGGATAAGGGGCAGCTTGTGCCGGATGAGATCGTGCTCGGTATGGTCGAAGAGCGTCTAAAGCAGCCTGACTGCGAGAAGGGTTTCATCCTGGACGGCTTTCCGCGGACCGTACCCCAGGCCGAGGCCTTGGACAAGCTCCTTGAGAAGATAGGGAAGAAAATCGACTACGCCATCTGCATCGATGTCCCGGATGATGAGCTGGTCAAGCGGCTTACCGGGCGTCGTACTTGCAAGAACTGTGGCATGATGTATCATGTCATTTTTAAGCCGCCCAAGGAAGAGGGGAAGTGTGACGTTTGCGGGGGTGAGCTCTATCAGCGGGCAGATGACAACGAAGAGACGGTGAGGAATCGTCTTAAGGTCTATCACGAGCAGACTGAGCCCATTATCCAATTCTATGAAAAGAAGGGAGTCCTCCACCGTATTGACGGTATGGGCTCCATTGATGAAATTTTTGATAGGATCGTTAAAGTCTTAGGTGGCTAAAGGTTTTGCGTAAGACGGTCGTTACACCAGGTGCCAAGGGTCCTTCGGGGATAAGGCTAAAGGCCCCTTGGGAAATAGAATTATTGCGCAAGGCAAACGCCGTTGTGGCCGAAGTATTGGCTACGTTACGCGAGATAATAGAGCCTGGTGTAACGGGTTGGGATTTAAATCGTATCGCCGAAGAGATCTGTCAAAAAAGGGGAGCCCGGCCAGCCTTTAAGGGCTACCGGGGCTACCCCTTTAG
Organism: uncultured Thermodesulfobacteriota bacterium; assembly: GCA_964551715.1. Taxonomy (GTDB): domain Bacteria; phylum Desulfobacterota; class Thermodesulfobacteria; order Thermodesulfobacteriales; family Thermodesulfatatoraceae; genus CAZKEG01. The sequence goes on along the minus strand of CAZKEG010000011.1, from coordinate 6,923 downwards.
TTTGTGTGTTTCTGTGAACGAAGAGGTAGTGCACGGGATGCCGCTTAAAGAAAAGGTTTTAAAAGAAGGCGATATTGTAAGTCTTGATTTTGGGGCCATATACGAAGGCTATTACGGAGATGCGGCCATTACCGTGGCGGTGGGAAAAATTTCCCGTGAGGCCAAACGTTTGATGAAGGTCACGGAAGAGGCCTTGTATTTGGCCATTGATAAGGCTCGTATTGGGAATCGCCTTCAGGATATATCCGTTACCATTCAGCGCCATGCTGAAAGGCATGGTTATAACGTTATTCGCGATTATGTGGGCCATGGGATAGGGCAAGCTTTACACGAGCCTCCAGAGGTTCCCAATTTCGGGAGGCCGGGTAAGGGCCCACGGCTTAAGGCTGGGATGGTCTTGGCTATCGAGCCTATGGTGGTGACTGGCGGTTATGAGATCGAAGTACTTCCCGACGGATGGACAGCGGTGACCAAGGATCGCGGGCTTGCGGCTCATTTTGAACATTCAATCGTCATTACGGCCAAGGGTCCGGAAATCCTTTCGCGGCTAAAGGGGTAAACATGCCGAAAGAAGATGCCATTCAAGTAGAAGGGACGGTGGTCGAGGCTTTACCGAATGCCATGTTTCGGGTGGAATTAGAAAACGGTCATAAGGTCCTGGCCCACATTTCAGGCAAGATGCGGGTACACTATATTCGTATTTTGCCTGGAGACAAAGTTATTGTCGAACTTTCGCCCTATGATTTGACCCGGGGGCGAATTGTCTATCGAGGGAGTAAAAAAGACCGTAAACACCGTTAGGAGAAGGGGCAATGAAGGTGCAAGCTTCAGTCAAGAAACGTTGTCGAAAGTGCAAGGTGATTCGACGCAAGGGAGTCGTGCGCATCATCTGTGAAAATCCGCGTCATAAACAAAGACAGGGTTAAGAAAGGAGGGGCTAGCCTTGCCACGTATTGCAGGGGTTGACATACCGGATAACAAGCGCATAGAGATTGCCCTGACCTATATCTACGGCATAGGTCGGACACTGGCACAGAAGATTTTGACTCAGGCGGAAGTGGATTGGAACAAAAAGACCAAGGATCTCACCGAAGAGGAGCTGACCAGGATTCGACATATAGTAGAGCGTCAGTACAAGGTGGAGGGTGATCTGCGGCGCGAGGTGACCAGTAATATCAAGCGCCTGATGGACATGGGGTGCTATCGAGGGTTGCGTCATCGGATGGGGCTTCCGGTGCGCGGGCAGCGGACCAGGGCCAACGCGCGGACGCGTAAAGGTCCGAGGCCGTCGTCTTTGCGTGGTAGACGTAAAAAGTAAGGGGTGAAGGAAGATGGCTAGGCGTCGTAGAGTAAGGGGCAAAAAGAAGGAGAAAAAGAATATTCCCGAGGGCATTGCCCATATTCATGCCACTTTCAATAACACTATTGTCACCATTACGGATAAACAGGGCAATACGGTTGCCTGGGCCAGTGGTGGGACCGAGGGGTTCAAGGGCTCCCGTAAAGGGACGCCTTATGCCGCTCAGCTCGCCGCTCAGGCGGCGGCAAGGAGGGCCATGGAGCACGGTATGCGTCGGGTAGCGGTCTATGTAAAGGGGCCTGGTGCTGGGCGTGAGGCGGCCCTTCGGGCCCTTCAGGCCGCCGGTTTTCAGATCACCTTGATCAAAGACGTGACACCCATCCCGCATGACGGGTGTCGCCCCCCAAAGAAGAGAAGAATTTAATCTGTGACCAGAAGGAGGAGATAAGCCTTGGGTAGATATACAGGGCCTCGTTGTCGTTTGTGTCGTCGAGAAGGGATGAAATTGTTCTTAAAGGGTGAGCGTTGTTACACGGACAAATGTGCCTTTGAGCGCCGTAGTTATCCGCCGGGCCAACACGGCCAGGCCCAGATGAGGGCCAAACGATCGGACTACGGTATTCGTTTGCGTGAAAAGCAAAAGGTCAAACGTATCTATGGAGTCTCGGAAAAACAGTTTAGTCGTTATTTTGAACGGGCCGACCGGATGCGTGGGCAGACCGGTCACAATCTCTTACAATTACTTGAGCGCCGATTGGATAACGTAGTCTATCGTCTTGGTTTTGCTGCTTCCAGGATGCAGGCCCGGCAAATGGTGGCCCACGGACTTTTCTTGGTCAACGGTCGCCCGGTGGATATTCCTTCTTATCAGGTCAAGGTAGGGGATGTGATCGAGCTTAAGGAGAAATATCGTCAGAATCAAGAGATCCTGGATAACCTCGAGGCCGTGATTCGACGAGGCATCCCTCAATGGCTTGAGCTTGACAAAGACAACTTTAAGGGCAAAGTCAAGGCGCTCCCAACGCGCGAAGATATTACCATGCCTATTCAAGAACAGCTCATCGTTGAGTTTTACTCCAGATAATGGGCTAGGGGTGGTTCAATGGGCTTCGCCTTTTCCATAAAAGGTGAGGCCCATTTTCATAAAAGGAAAAAGGGTGAGAAAGATGGTCGAGACCAAGGTGCCCGTTAGCCGGAATTGGCTTGAGCTGATTAAACCAAAAGGTGTCCAGATAGACGAAGACACAAAGCCTCCATTCTATGGGAAATTCATTGTCGAACCTTTGGAGCGAGGTTTCGGAGTTACTTTAGGTAATGCCCTGCGGCGGGTCCTGTTGTCATCTCTTCAGGGGGCAGCGGTCACCTGGGTGAAAATCGAGGGTGCCCCACACGAGTTCACCAGTCTCCCCGGAGTAGTAGAAGATGTGGTGGATATTATTCTGAATATAAAACAAGTCAGGTTCAAATTATTTGATGAAGAGCCCAAGGTCTTTGTCTTGGAAAAGGAAGAAGAGGGCGAGGTAAAGGCCGGAGATATCCAGACCAACGGTCAGGCCGAGATCGTCAATCCAGACCTTCATATTGCCACTTTGACCAAAGGCGGTCGCCTCAAAATGGAACTTCATGTTCAATGGGGCAAGGGGTATCTTCCGGCAGAATTATCTCAGAGTAAAGAGATCGGAGTCATTCCGGTGGACGCCATCTTTTCCCCGATCACACGGGTGAATTTCACCGTGACCCAGGCCCGAGTAGGTCGTCGTAGTGACTACGATCGCTTGGTGATGGAGATTTGGACCGATGGGACGGTAGATCCGCGGGATGCCTTGGCCTATGCTGCCAAGATCCTAAAGGATCAGTTGACCGTGTTTATCAATTTTGCCGAGGAGGAAAAGACCGCTGAGGCCGAGAGAGAAGAGGAAAAGAAGCCTGAATACTATCAGTATCTGGACAAAAAGATTGATGAGCTTGAGCTCTCGGTCCGTTCGGCCAATTGCCTTAAGAACGCCAATATCCGCTATATCGGTGAATTGGTCCAAAAGACCGAGTCCGAGATGCTGAAGACCAAGAATTTCGGGCGCAAGAGTCTCAATGAACTCAAGAAGATCCTCGCGGAAATGGGGCTTTCTTTCGGGATGGAGATCCCGGATTGGAAACCACCGGAGAGCGAAGAGAATAAAGAAGGTTAGGGAGTGAGACCATGAGGCACAGAAAGAGAAGTCGTCGGCTGGTAGGCAAGTGGGAACATCGGCGGGCCTTGATCCGCAATCTCCTGAACTCGCTTTTTGTGCACGAGCGTATTACTACCACCCTGGCCAAGGCCAAAGAACTCCGACGAGCCGCAGACAAGATGATCACCCTGGCCAAGAGGGGTGATCTGCATGCCAGGCGGCGGGCCTTGGCGGTGCTTCAAAATAAAGAACTCGTTCGCAAACTCTTTGCCGAGGCCAAAGAGCGTTTTGGTGACCGACAGGGCGGTTATACTCGGATTGTCCGGGTAGGGCCTCGGCGGGGCGATGCCGCGATGATGGCCATTGTGGAGTTGGTGGCGGAAAAGCTGGAGCACAAGCGTTCCCGTCGGAAGATTGAGGCTGATAGGGCGGCCTTAGCCATGGCTCCGAAGAAAGAAGAGCCTAAGGTCGAAGAACCCAAACCCGAAGTGGGAACAGAAGAAGCCCGGGCTGAAGCTCAAGTAGAGGAGGCCAAACCCGAGGTCCAAGAAGTCGAGGCTAAAGTCGAAGAGACCGAGGTCAAGGCTGAAGAGACCAAGGCCGAAACCGAAGAGGCCAAAGCCGAGACCGAAGAGGGTCAAGTTGAAGCTAGGGCCGAAGAGACCAAAGCCGAAGCCGGAGAGGCTTCCCAAACAGAAGAAAAGGCAGAAATCACCGAAGAGCCCCCTTCTGAAGCCAAACCCACCGAAGAGAAATAATAGATTGGCGTCTTCCGCCAAAGAAATTCGGAAGACGCCAATCTTTCCTTCCTTAATTTTGGAGAAATTCCGTAAAACAGGCCGAAATATCTAAAAGTTCTGGAGACATTTTTAGACCTTAAGGCCTCTTGCGGTGAACTTTACAAACAAAAGGCCTTTGATTGAGGCCAATTCCCTTCAAAAAACGGTTCTCCTCTTTGGTTTGGCCCTATTTTTGGCTTGGGAGAAGGAACGAGGCCTCTTTTTCTTGGTCTTTTTTGTGTTGACTCTCTGGGGTTTTAAACGATTTTTCTTTCTTTGGGCCGCGGTCTTTTTAGTGGGGTTTATATATGGCGGCCTTTGTTTTCGGGAGCCTTCTTCTCTAAGGGATTTCCCCTTTTACAAGCGCGTTCACTTTGAGGGCGTAGTTTTCAAACCACCGCTTCGGCTTAAAGGTTATTCTCGCCTAGAGGCCGAGATCCTGAGGCTTATCTCTCCAGACTCCAAGAGACTGGACTTAAAGGCCCGGCTTTATGCCTCTTTTCCCTTAAGGCTTAAGCCTGGCGAAGTCTTTGAGGCCGAGGCCAGGTTCAGACCACCGCGGGGTTATTTAAATCCCTTTGGCTATGAGGCCTCACGAGCCAAAGCCGCTCAAGGGATCTATTTGGTAGGCAGCCTTTACCAAAAGACCAAAATCCGGGTCATTTGTGTCCAAAAGGGTTTTTGGCTACAAAAGATACGGGCTAAATTATTTAATTTTGCCGAAAGATTAGATGACCCTGCCCGAGGGCTGTTTGAGGCCTTGGTCCTGGGGGAGAAGGCCGCCCTTCCTCCGGAATTAAGGCGTACTTTCCAAAAATTGGGGCTCTTCCACTTTTTGGCGGTCTCCGGCCTCCACTTGGCCCTTCTTTCGGGTCTGGCCTTTTTGGTGATCAAGGCCTTGGTCAGGCCCTTTCCTCAACTGCTTTTGTTTATGCCTCTTCAGACCTGGGGTCTTTTAGGGGCCACGTTTATTTCGATTATCTACGTCTTTCTCTCAGGACCAAGCCCCTCGGCCCTCAGGGCCTTGGTCATGCTGATAGTCTTCTTGACGGCCCATTTACTCTACCGAGAGGCTCGGGCCTTGGACACATTGGCCTTGGCGGTCTTGGTCATCTTGATCTTGTGGCCCAGGGCCATCGGTACCCTTTCTTTTCGACTTTCGGTGATGGCAGTCTTTGGGCTTATTCTGGCCGGGAGGTTTAAGAGACGTTTCCCTTTTTGGCCTAGGGGTAAGATAGCTTCCTACGTGGTGGATGTAGTGTATTATTCAGCCTCAGCCACCCTTTTTACCGCCTCTTTTCTCTTGCTTACCTTTGGTGAGGTCTCTCTGTGGGCTCCTTTAGCCAATCTCTTGGCCTTACCGATCTTTGCCTTTCTGATCTTACCCGCCGAGTTTATGGCCGTCTTTTTGTTGCCCCTATCTCCTTCTTTAGCCCAGGAGCTGGCTTCCTTCCCGGGAAAGATCGTTTCTCAGTTCTCTCTTATTTGCGATCTGACCCTTAGACCACCGTTTCCAGTCGGGGCCTTTCTCTTTGGGCTTATCCCGGCGGGGTGTGCCTTTTTGATCACTTCACGCCAGGCAAAAATCTTTCTTGTTCTGGGTTCAATCCTGATCGAGCTCTTCCTTTGGATTTTTTATCAAAATCTCGGCTTGGTTACCATCTTAGACGTGGGGCAGGGGAGTGCGGCTATAGCCAAGGTCGGCGGTAAAACCATTCTGTTTGACGCTGGCCCAAAGCGTGGGGCCTTTGATGCCGGCTCATGGGTAATAGCTCCGACCTTAAAGAAGTTGGGCTTAAGGAAGTTGGATTTGGTGATCATTTCTCACCCCCAATTAGACCACATCGGAGGGCTCAAATCTTTGGTTCAAGAAATCCCAGTGCAGAGGATCGTTTTGGGTTCATTTAGGCCTCTACCGGATTTTTTGGTCGATTTCGATCCTAGACCGGAGATAATCTACGGTCCGAAACGGATAATAGAAAGAGATTTCGACCTTGATCTGTGGCCTGGAAGGCCGAGGAGTCCTTTGAAACGGAGTAATCAAGAGGGCTTGGTGGCCAGGCTTTGTCTGAAACGGGCAAGACCTTTTTGTTTCCTCTTTCCCGGAGACATTAATCAAATACGCGAAAGGCGCCTTTTAGAAAAAGAGAGACGGCTTGCCTCAGAGATCTTGATTCTTCCTCATCACGGCTCGAAAACCTCCAGTAGCAAGGCCTTTATCCAAGCGGTGAATCCTTCTCTGGTTGTTTCTTCCTCCCGCTATTTTAAGCATCCTTCAAGAAAGGTCTTAAAGCGCCTTGAAATTTTGGGTATTCCCCATCTGGGGACCAAGTATTGCGGGGCGATCTCTTTTATTTTCCGTGGAGAAAAGGTCTGGATATGTACCGAGTCTTCTCGGAGAGAAAAAAATTTGATCTTTCGCGCCCTTTGGCCCTTTGTCCCGACAGGGTGTAGCCTTTTTGATCATACATCCACCACACACTGAGCCACCCAAAGATCGTTTATCTTTTCGACCTTGAGCATACTGTAAGTGGCGCCTTTGACTTCTTCGCCCAGTTCGTGTCGGTTGGGATCTATCTTTTCCCCGGCAGCCCAGCCGGAAAGCTTGTATTTTCCTTTAATTTGGCATCCGAATTCACTGAAGACTAGATTTTCGATACTGGCAACAGAGAGGAG
>CAZKEG010000010.1:0-14431 GCA_964551715.1 uncultured Thermodesulfobacteriota bacterium | reverse complement strand
GGTTCGGATAAAGCGCGAATAAGAGATATTTAAAAGGGGCCAGGTGTCACGAAAGGCCTTGCTCATGCGGTCTACATATTCCTTGGGAGAAAGGCCAGCTTTTTGGGCAGCCTGGACGATCTTGTCTCCGTGTTCATCGGTACCGGTAAGGAAAAAGACCTCTTCTCCTTTGAGGCGTTTGAACCTGGCCACCACATCGGCGACCACTGTGGTGTAGGCATGTCCTAGATGAGGCTCCGCGTTTACGTAATAGATAGGCGTGGTGACGTAGTAGCTCATTTCTCCAACTCCTTCCGGAATTCATCTACCGGGATCTCTACTTCCTGACCCTCTGGGGTCTCGACCGTGACCGAACTACGAAAGATGTTGTAACGTACTATCTTCCCTTCAATGGAGTCGGTGGAGACCCGTTTGCCGATCTTGGGTAGGCTGGCCGAAAGCTCAGCGTAAACATCGTATTCATAGAGGAGACAACAGAGCAGACGCCCGCAGATCCCAGAAATCTTGGTAGGATCAAGGGGAAGGCTCTGTTCTTTGGCAATCTTGATGGAGACCGGGTCAAACTTGCGCAAAAAGAGCGAACAACAAATCTCCCGCCCGCAACTACCTATCCCACCGAGCATACCGGCCTCATGTCGAACGCCGATCTGACGCATCTCGATCCTGGTTCGCAGGGCCCGCACCAGATCCTTGACCAGTTGGCGGAAATCAATGCGACCATCGGCGGTATAGTAAAAGATGACCTTACTTCGATCAAAGAGGCGCTCGACCCGAACGAGCTTCATCTCCAGACCGAGTTCTTGGGCCAGGGTCTCGCATATATCCCAGGCCTTGTCTTCAAACTCTATGTTTTCCTTGTAGCGCGTGATCTCTTTGGCCGTGGCAAACCTTTTGATCTTGGGCAAGAGCCCAGATTGAATGGGGAGATGGACCGGGGGACTGACCACCTTGGCTACCTCTACCCGTTCTTCTGGTAATTGCAAAAGGACATAGTCTCCCCGTTTAAGAGGCAAAGGACCAGCCTCGGCATGAAAGCCCGGCAGGTCATCCCGCAGGACCACTTCAACAATCAAAGGTTCTTTTAAATGACGAGATCTTTCTCGGCCTTCAAGAGACTTTTTACTTTCTCGATGTCTTCGAGAAGTTCTCTTTTTATGGGTGGTATTCTTATTATTTTTGCTCATAATACTCCACCAGCCTTGGTGAAAGTTTAGGCTAGGCCAGGGGCTAATTTAGCCTGATTTACGAAAAGGAAAAAGGGCCTTAAAAAGGGCCCTCATTTTGGAAGGGTCTTTGAGGCCAGGGCTTTTCTCTACACCGGAGCTAAGGTCAAGGCCAAAGGGCCTGATCTTCTCTATGGCCAAGGCCACGTTTTCAGGATTGAGCCCTCCGGCCAGAATGATGGGAATATCGTATTTTTGAGCAGCCACAGCTAGTTCCCAATCGAAGGTCTGGCCTGTTCCTCCAGGAAGGCCTTTGACAAAGGTGTCAAGGAGGATAGCGCGGACTGTACCTTGGTAGTCTTTTATTTGTTCAAGATCCTCGGGGCTTTTGACCCGAAAGGCCTTTAAGGACCGAGGAAAAAAAGAGGCACAAAGAGACGGCGGCTCATCACCGTGAAATTGGACTAAATCAAGCCCGGTGATCTCCAAAATCTTGGCCACCGTCTCTCTAGTTTCATTGACAAAGACCCCCACTGTGGTCACAAAAGGCGGGAGTTTAGATATGATCTTTAAGACCTCTTCGGGAGTTACATAACGGGGGCTTTTGGGATAAAAGACAAAACCCAAGGCATCAGCCCCGAGTTCTACGGCTAATAAGGCATCTTCAAGCCGTTTTAGGCCACAAATCTTGACTCGAACCATTTAAAAATCTTGGTTTTGCCTTAACTTTAGGATTTATCTACATTCAACAATACAACCAACTCCGTTCCCGTAAACGGGAACAGATCCTCTATCTTCCCATCAAACAGCACGAAACGGGTCTTAAAAATTAGTGTGTGTAATCAATAATTTTTATGTCTGGTAGGGCTTTGTTAACCGCTGCTTTTATGTTCTCAAAAAAGGGACAAGGGAAACCAATGGGGTTTCCCTTGGAGATACAGGAAGCCAAGACAATGGCCTCTGCTCCCTTCTGAACCATCAGCCTTGCCCGTTGCACAGCCACCTTACCCGGGCACCCACCGCAGCCGACAAACCCTACGATCTCCACCGGCCCGATGTCTTCAAAGGCCCCTTTACCCTCTCGGCTAACCCGAAAACAACTCGTCCCCGGACAAAGGCTCTCAGCCTGCTGACAGCGAATGATACCCACCTTCATGGTCCTCTCCTTTCGTTAATGTCTACAACCTCCCAAACCATGGCCATGTCCGTGACCACCGCAAAAACGCGGCTCTACCCGCAGGTTACCGGCCAGGAAGGCGGACACTACCTCGTCCGCTGGTGCCGGTGGGGCACCAGTGATAACCTCTATCCCAAAGGACTCAAAGAATTCCTTGGCCCGCCAACCCATGTTGCCAGAAATGATATGAGTAACCCCCAAAGAATGGAGCCAACGAGGGATGGCCCCTGGCTCATGTGGAGGGGGAGTAAGAATTTCCTTGGTGACTTCTCCGTCAGCCACGGAGTAAATGGCAAAATAGGGTGCATGACCGAAGTGTTCGGCCACAAGGTCCCCTTCTAAAGGCACCGCTATCTTCATGCAAACACCTCCTTTTTTAGTTGTTGATAGATTTCCTCCAGGGCCTCGGTAGCCGCTCCGGAAGAGACCGCCGGGAGCGGCTGACCTTGATGGATGGCCTCAAAGACCTGTGGATCATAGGGGATCTCGCCGAGAAAACCAAGCTCCAATCTTTGGGCCTCGCTCTTTAGCCTTTGGGCCATCTCTGGATTTAAATCGGCCTTATTGACGATCAACCAGGCTTTTAATTGAAAATGTTTGATAAGAGAGGCCACCCGGGAAAGATCATGAAGCCCGGAGACCGTTGGTTCAGCCACTAAAATGACCGCCTCTGCCCCGGAAAGAGAGGCAATCACCGGACAGCCCACCCCTGGTGAGCCGTCCACCAAGATCAATCGCTGGCCTTCTTTTTCCGCCAATTCCCTGGCCTTCTTTTTCACCTCAGCCACCAGCTTGCCAGAATTTTCCTCACCTGGATATAAAGTGGCGTAGATCAAAGGACCATAGGGTGTCTCAGCCCAAAATACCTGCCCTACTTCTTTTTCTTTGAGCTTTAAGGCCTCTTCCGGACAGAACCAGACACAAACCCCACAACCCTCACAGGCCACAGGATCAATGACGAGGTCTTCTGAAATGGCCCCGAAACGACATTTTTCAAGACAAAGCCCGCAGGAAGTACAGAGTTCCTCTTCTTTAAGGACCTCGAATCCGGCCTTAAAGCCCTCGTTTTCCTTGACTTTTGGTGAAAGGACTAAGGGCAGATTAGAGGCATCGACATCAGCGTCGACCAAGATCTTGTCTTCCAGCCAGTAGGCCAAAGAGGCCGTAACCGTAGTCTTTCCTGTCCCACCCTTTCCGCTTAAGACCACTATCTCTTTCATGAGTTTATCTCTTCCCATACTTTTAGAAATTTTTCCTTGAGATCCGGACGGGCCTCTAAAAGACCCTGCCCCACGGCATAGGCCTCGGCCACCCGACGATCATTTTCGATCTCAAGGAGGAGCGGCAGGCCTTCTTTCTCCAGAAATTGGTAAAGTTCTGGATAATTGGCCCCAGCCCGATTCACAATTACCCCGCATGGGACCTTCATAGCCTTCATCGCCCCTACGGCCTGTTTCAGATCATGAAGCCCAAAGGGGGTAGGCTCGGTAACCAAGAGACAATAATTCACCCCCTTAACCGCGGTAAGAACCGGACAGGCCGTGCCCGGTGGGCAATCGATGATATTTATCTTGTCAGGCCTAAGAAATTCTTCCTTAAGGGCCTTGATCAGGGGCGAGGCCATGGGTTCACCTATTTCTAAGAGACCATAGGCCAAAAAGAGACCGTCCTTCTCCCCGTAAAATAGACGCCCAACTAGTTTCTGGCCTGGTTCGATACAGTTTTCCGGACAGACTTCCACGCACCCGTAACAGGCATGACAGAGCTCGGGAAAGACCATCACCACTCCGGGAAGCACGGTAATGGCGTTAAAACAGCAGATTTCCTTGCACTTTCCGCAAAAGGTACAACGTGACTCATCGACCTCCGGCACCATGCGATAGACCGGGCCCTTTTCCTTTACCGGAAGCTGCAAAAAGAGATGGGCATTTGGTTCCTCGACGTCGGCATCAAGGAGGACGACCGACCCAAGGCTCTGGGCCAAGGCCACGGAAATGGTCGTTTTTCCCGTACCTCCTTTGCCACTAGCCACAGCGACAATCATCTACCAACCTCCACGGCCACCACCGCCCATACCACGGCCACCACCGCCCATACCACGACCGCCGCCACCCATACCACGACCGCCGCCACCCATGCCACCACCGCAACCGCGGCCCATACCACCGCCTACGATGCGACCCATCCCAGGCATTCCACCGCCAAAGTGGGTATCCACGTTTGGCATCTCGATCAGAGGTAGTTTTCCTTCCTTGAGTTGGGCAATGGCCTCGGCTACCGTACCTCCGGGAAAGGAGGCGATCTTTACTCCAGCGGCCTTAAGCACCGAAAAGGCCTTAGGACCACAATGGCCAGTGATCACCGTGTCTACGCCCTTTTCCACCAAAAAGGTAGCGGCAGCTATGCCCGCCCCCCTGGCCTCATAAGCCGCCCGGTTTTTCACCGCCTCCCAATGGTCGTTTTCCAGGTCATAAATGATGAAATACTCTGCCCGACCAAACCGTAAATCTACGCGTGCATCCAAACTGTCTCCTTCGGCTGAAACAGCCACTTTCTTTGCATTCATTCCTTCCTCCTCGCCTGAATTGAGATACCCCACCTGATGTATCTCTTCTGCTGGCAGCTACTATAATGCTACTGAAAAAAAGTTTCAATAACTTGAGCGGAAAAATTTGCCGGGGAGGAAATTTTTGCCGAATAAAGGAGATTTTTGGCCAAAGTTCGTCATTTTTCACCCTTAAAGATAACTCCCATAAAATGGCCAAAAGGAAAATATTCTGGTGGCATAATCTTTGCTTTCTAATCCGATGATGGAGGCGATAAAAGTTAATCCCCAACTTGGTTGGCTTGAGGCCCTGGAAGGGGCGAGACTTCTTGAAAGAAGGTTGGATGTCACCGCCAACAACTTGGCCAACGTAGATACCCCGGGTTTTAAAAAAGACCTTGTTACCTTCCGTGAAGTCCTCATGCGAAAGATCCTTGGGGGATGGCGTACGTTCAAGGAAGTGACACCAAAGACGGATTTTCAACAGGGCCCCTTAGAGTTTACAGGCCGACCCTTTGATCTGGCCATCGGAGGGGAGGGTTTTTTCAAGGTCCAAACCCCTTTTGGCGTCGCCTACACCCGGGCCGGGCACTTTCGTCTGGATAACCAACGGCGTCTGGTCACTCCTGAAGGCTATCCAGTGCTGGCCGATGGGGTGCCAGTCATCGTAGACCCAGGATTGGCCAAAGGGGGAGTAATCACCCTTGATAACCAACGTTTTTCGGTCACCAGCGACGGGACCATCTCCATCGATGGCACTGAGGTGGCCCGCCTTGATGTGGTCACCTTCGAAGACTTCTCTATCCTTGAAAAATACGGTGAAAATTTGTTTGTAGCCAAAGAAGGCGCGGCAGAGATTCCGGTGGAAAATCCGGAGATCTGCCAGGGCTATCTCGAAGATTCCAATGTGAATCCCTTGGAGGAAATGATCAATCTGATCGAGATCCAACGTCGCTTTGAGGCTGCTCAAAAGGCCATCAAGAGCCAGGATGAAACCACTAGTCGTTTGATCGAGACCTACGGTCGTATCTAAAGGAGGATGTGATGATCCGAAGCCTTTGGTCCGGAGCCACAGGGATGCAGGCCCAACAGCTCCAGTTAGACGTGATCGCCAATAATCTGGCCAACGTAAACACCGCTGGATTTAAGAAGAGCCGCGTAGACTTTGAAGACCTCCTCTATCAAAAACTCAAGATGGCCGGGGCCTTGAATGCCGAGGGAAACCAGATCCCAGTAGGAATGGAGATCGGTCTCGGGGTGCGACCGGTCTCGGTCAACAAGATCTTCTCGCAGGGAGAATACGAACAGACCCACAACGAACTCGACCTAGCCATTGAGGGCCGAGGTTTCTTCAAAGTCTTGGTCAATGGAGAGGAGTTTTACACGCGGGCCGGACATTTTAAGGTCGATCGGGATGGCTATATCGTCACCCCCGACGGGGCCAGACTCCAGCCAGAATTCACCGTGCCTACCGGGACGGTACGTATCGAGATTACCCCAGACGGCCTGATCACCGCCCTTGACCAAAATGGTAACGCCTTGGCCCAGACCCAACTCCTCCTCTACGATTTCCCCAACCCCGCCGGGCTTTACGCCGAGGGGCGCAATCTCTTTCGGGCCAGCGATGCCGCCGGAGACGTGATCGAGGGCCAGCCCGGACGGGAGGGCTTCGGCACCATTGCCCAGGGATATCTCGAGATGTCTAACGTGGATGTGGTGGAGGAAATGGTCCACATGATCATTACCCAGCGGGCCTACGAGGTGAATTCAAAGAGTATTCAGACCGCAGACTCCATGCTGGAATTGGCCAATAACCTCAAACGTTAGTGAAAAGATCATGAACAGAAAGTTAAAGGCTTTGATAATTTTGGTCATTTTGAATCTCATTTGGTCCCTTACGGTCCCTTGTTTGGCCAAGGAATTGGACGAACGTTATTTTGAAAACCTCTTTTTCCAGTTGGTCGAACAACAACTTCCCTGGCCGGCGGAAAGAATCGTTATCACCAGATTTGCCGTGGAACCAAGGCATCTATCGCTCCCGGAGGATACCAAAGAGGTCGTACGCCTCAAGCATCGGTTAAGGCCGGGATCAAACACCCTGATCGTCGACTATCTCTCTCAAGGAAAACTCATGGCCAGGGTACGGATGCTTGGCTACGTAGAGGTCATGCTCCCGGTGGTGGTCTTAAAACGCCCCCTCCCAAGGCAGGCCCTCATTCGGGCCGAAGATCTCGCTCTCGAAGACCGTCCCCTGACCAGATTGGCCAAGGACGTAATCCTCGACCCCAAAGAGGCCATAGGTCTTCAGACCAGGGTGAGTCTTAGGGCCGGGGCAGTGCTGCGTAAGTCAGTACTCGAACGCCCGCCGGTGATCAAACGCGGCAGTCTGGTGCGTATCGTCGCTCAAGGAAAAAACTTTACGGTGAGTGCCATCGGTGAGGCCAGACAGAATGGCCGAATCGGAGAGATTATTCGGGTGCGCAATCTCTCAAGCAAAAGAGAGATCTTTGCCCAAGTCGTAGACCAAAAAACGGTGAGGGTGACCTTCTGATGAAGAACATGATCTTTTTATTAATCGCCTTGGTGCTTGTCTCTTGTGCTACTCAGAGGCCACCGACCCCTCCAAAGCCTCCTAAGGTCTATTTTCCGGCGACCGAAGAGACTCCACCAGAGGGTTCGCTCTTCTCCGGAAGCAAGGCCTTTTTCTTCGAGGACCACCGTGCTCACCGGATTGGAGACGTGATCACAGTAAAGATCCTCGAAAGCTATCAAAGTTCTATGGACGTAAATAACAAAATGAGCCGAAGTACCGAAGTCTCCGCCGGGGTTAATTCCTTTCTTGGTTTTGAAAAGGCCCTTGAACAGTCTAACCCAAATTTCTCCTCAAGCTCTATGCTCGGTGGAAAATATTCTTCTACAGTCAACGGGCAAGGGAAACTCTCCCATAACACGAAGATCGTGGCCACTATTACCGCCAGGGTGATCGACGTGCTTCCCAACGGGAATCTCGTCATCCAGGGGGTGCGGGTTATTCGTCAGAACGAAAACCTGGAATACCTCACGGTGACTGGGATCGTGCGCCCGGAAGACATCGACGCAGACAACAGTGTGCTCTCTACCCAGATTGCCGATGCCCATATCGAGTATAGTGGAGCAGGCCCTAATGCCTCGGTCACCAGGGGGCCGGGCTGGCTTTCGAGGATCCTCCAAATTATTTGGCTCTTTTAGGGAGGGTGCGGCGTGCGCAGGGTGTGTCTAATATTGAGCTTCTTTCTCTTGGTTAACACGGCCCAGGCGGCGAGACTCAAAGACTTGATCACCGTAGAAGGGGTCCGAAGTAATCAACTGGTGGGCTACGGCCTGGTGGTAGGGCTTAACGGTACTGGTGACGGAGATCAGACCAAGTTCACCGTCCAGTCCGTGGTCAACATGCTCGAGCACTTCGGGATCAAAGTGAATCGTCAACAGGTAAAGCTCAAGAACGTGGCCGCGGTCATGGTCACCGCCGAACTCCCCCCCTTTGTCCGCCAGGGCCAAAAACTGGATGTCCTAGTCTCCTCCATTGGCGACGCCAAGAGCCTTCAAGGGGGGACTCTGCTCCTTACCCCATTGCGCGGACCAGATGGAAAGGTCTATGCCCTGGCCCAGGGGCCGGTCTCCATCGGTGGCTTTGCCGCCGGTGGGGCCGGAGGCAGTGTCCAAAAGAACCACCCCACCGTGGGGCGTATTCCTAGCGGAGCAGTGGTCGAGCACGAAGTGCCGGTTGACATCAACGACAAGGCCTCTTTACATCTCTCCTTTCGAGAGACAGATTTTGCCACCGTCTCTCGGGCGGCAGAGAGCATAAACGCCTATCTAGGCGGGCCCTTTGCCACCCCCCTTGACGGACGGACCATCAACCTGACCGTTCCCCCTTCGTATCACGGGAAAGTGGTCAAGCTCCTGGCAGAGATCGGCGAACTTTCCATCGAACCCGATGTCCCTGCCCGCGTGGTCATTGATGAACGCACCGGTACGGTAGTCATGGGAGAAAACGTCCGGGTCGCTAAGGTAGCCATTGCCCATGGGAACCTGAGCGTCCAGATCAGGGAACGGGCCTCGGTCTCGCAACCACCGCCCTTCTCCCCAGGGGCGACGGTAGTTACTCCAGAGACCGAAGTAGTGGCCAAGGAAGAAAAGGCCCGAGTGGTGGTCATCGAAGAAGGGGCTAGCGTCGGCGAATTGGTGCGGGCTTTAAACGCCGTTGGCGCCACTCCTCGGGACTTGATCGCCATCTTTCAGGCCATCAAGGCCGCCGGGGCCCTACAGGCCGAGTTGGTCATTATGTGAATTTGGCCTTAATCCATCACGGAGCCGAGAAGAAAATAATGAAGATCACTAATTGGCCGAAAAATTTCAGCGATCTTAGGCAGATCAAGGCCCTTGAACAGAGAGACAAAAAGGCAGCCTTGAAAAAGGCCTGTCAGGAATTTGAGGCCTTGATTCTTTATCAGATTTTGAAAGGGCTTGAGAAGACGGTGCCAGAAAGCGGGCTCTTGCCCAAGAGTTTTCAACACGAGATCTATCAAGACCTCTTTTTTCAAGAGGTGAGCCGTACCTTGGCTAAACGAGGAACGGGGTTGGCTGCTCTCCTTTATCGCCAATTGAGCAAGACCGGAGGTCAAAGATGAGAAACCCTTGGCTTCAATTAAGGGATCTCTTGCGTGAAGAAAAAGAGGCCATCATCAAGGTCGAGATCCAAAAACTCTTGGCCTGCTTGGAACGCAAAGGAGAACTCTTGAAAGACCCGGCCTTGAAAAAGACGCCCCTCTCCCCAGAGCTCCGTCGGGAGATCGTCTCTCTCCTCCAACATAATCAGATGCTCCTTAAGGCCGGGCTTGCCTTTGTGGAAGAGGCCTACCAATTCTTGGCCAAGAACATGACCCTTAGGGTAGGCTACCAAAAAGAGGGGCAAGCCAAGATCTCTCAAGCAGCCCAGATCATCGACGGAGTAGTCTAAAGATGGGTGGGATTTATAGTGCCTTAAACATCTCGAAAAACGCCCTCCTCGCCTTTCAGACGGCGGTGCATGTCACCAGCCACAACGTGGCCAATGTAGATACCGAGGGGTACTCCCGACAGAAGGTGATCAATACCACCTATCCCCCCACCCCCTCGGTGGTAGGCCCTTTAGGTAGTGGGGTCAAGGTCGAACAGATCAAACGCTACTTTGATGCCTTTTTGGAGATGAACTTAAACCTCAAGCGCAGCGATCTTGGTCTCCTTCAAGCTGAAGACACTGGCCTTGACCTGATTCAAGGGCTCTTCAACGAGACCAATACCAAAGGTCTTTCCTCCATGATCGAAGATTTTTTTTCCGCCTGGCAAGGGCTTTCTGATCGAGCCGAGGGCATTCCTGAACGCCGGGTGGTCATTGAAAAAGGGAAATTCCTGGCTGAGACCATTAGCCAGAAATATCAGGACATATTGGCCCTGGAGAACAACATCAAACTCAAGGTCAAGGACGTGGTTAACGAGATCAACGATCTGGCCAAACAGATCGCCGAGCTAAATCGTCAGATCACTGCGAGCGAAAGCGGGCTTCACCAGGCCAATGACCTTCGGGACCAAAGGGATCGACTGATTGCCAAACTCTCGGAATTGGCCCAGATCAGGTATTTTGAAAACAACCAAGGGGCCTATGCCGTTGTCTTGGGAAATGGCTACAACCTGGTCGATATCGACGGATATTGGCAGCTCGAACTCTCCGGCGGAGAGGTCTATTGGATAGGGCATTCTGGGGAAAAGGTCCGTCTCACCAGCCAAGAGGTCAGTCAAGGAAAATTAGGCGGCTGGTTGCGTATCCTTGAACAGATCTCCGAAGATTGGAATCACGAATACGTCATCTCTACCAAGAGCGTCTTTACCGAAGACGGGCACCTCGTACGGGAAAACACCACTTGGGAAGATCTGGGTTTTAATAGTTCCTTTACCATAAATTTTTCCGGGACCAACTACTTCGGAGAAGAGATCAGCGGGAGTTATACCTGGAACCCTTCCACTGATTCCGGGGCCACGGTTCGCGATTTCCTTGACGAGATAGAAAAGGCCTTTGACTATTCCGTCCGGGCCTATATCACCGAAGACGGTCGCCTAGTGATCAAGGATGGTTATCGCGGGGGAGGAAAGCTCTCCTTTCAGATTGATTCCGGACCCTTGGACTTCGGGCGTTTTGATGACGAATCCGCCAATCATCGGGTGGAAGAGCTCAATATCACCGGCAAATTCCAACTCTTTGCCGAGGAATTCATCCGCGCGGTAAATCATCTTCACAGTGAGGGTGTGGGACTCAAGTTTTATCAGGGAGAACTTCAAGGCATTTACCAGGCCGGAGGGGATGGCCGGCTTAAGGCCCTGCCCTTTTTCCACGACATAGATCGAGAGGGCTCGTTTTTCCTTTGGCTCAAAGCCCCTTCGGGAAAGATCACCACGGTCAAGATAGACCTGGCCCTTCCGACCACAGCCACCATGCAGGATTTTGTCGATCAGATAAACAATGCCCTTTCCCACCTTGGCTTTGATCCCGACTCCTCGGTCAAGGCCGTCTTTCGTAACGGACGCCTTATCTTCCAGGCCCAGGAAGGGTGGTCTTTTGCCTTTTCTAATGACACGGCCCATATCCTGATGGCCACCGGGATAAACGTCTTCTTCTCCGGTTGGGACGCTGGAAGCATCGGGGTTAACGAAAAACTTTCCGTGAATCCGGAGTACGTGGCCGCCGCTCGGCTTGACCGAGAGGCCTGGCGTAGTAACGAACGCCTCTTCGGTTCCTACCGCAGCCGGGTGACCGTAGACCCCTCGGAGGTCGATTTTCCTGGACCCACCGAGGTCTTTGTCCGTTTTTACGACAAGGATGGGAACCTCATCACCCACGAGACGGAAAACGGTTTTAAGGTCCGAGAGATCAGGGGGCGTCTTGATCAGATCCCAGGACTTCGGGCCTATGTAGATTCGGAAGGGCACTATGTCATCGAGCTTGCCCCGAATATGGATAATGACTATGCCTATTTCGAGATCGGATTGGCTGACCCGGTTTCTCAGCAGAGCTTTCTAGACTTTATCAAGGACTACGGCCTTGATGTCCCGCTCTTCGTCACAAGCTTTGGGCGTAAGGAGAGCACAAAATATTTTTCAAATCCAAGTGGAGTAACCCTCAACGAAGGGGATGAGGTCACCCTCACCTTTACCTTCTATGACGCCGAAGGGAAAAAGACCGGAGAGAAGACCATCACCATTGCCGATGGTACTTCTCTGGTTGATTTGGCCAGCGAACTTGATGCCCTGCCTGAACTCAAGGCCGGTTTTATGGAGGGAGACCACGGGCGGTTCTATATCCGGCTTGATGACCCTCCGGAAGGTACCGATCATTTTGAACTTTCTGTCTCTGGTGGAAACGGAAACGGGGCCTTAGACTTGACCGATGGGGTAAACAACTTCTCTCTAGACTTAGAAGAGACGGAAGATCGGCAGATAGCCTCGGGCCTGGAATATTTCGTCAGGCCCAAACAATACCTGGCTCATCTCGAGGGGCGAGCCCCGGATAACCTTGAATTTTCAGACACCCTCAAGATTCGTTTTTATGACACCGCAGGCCATGAGATCTCAAATCTTTCTTTTTCCGCTTCTTCTATGGCAGACACCAACGCCAACGGTGTCATCGACCTGGAAGACCTGGTGGCGACATTAGACGCCCGCCCTGAGCTTCAGGCTTATTTGGACAACGATGATCTGGTGCTCAAGATGACCGATCAGGCCCCGTCTGGGGCGGCTTATTTTGTCATCCAGGGAAACGGCCCTGGGAATCCCTGGGGCCAAATACGACTCCTTGACCTTCATTCCTCCTCGACAGACTATGACAACGAGCCCTTTTATCTCTCCTTTGCCATGGGGTTTTTAGATCATTGGCTTTATGACCAGGCTGGGAACCCCATTGATACCGATCCGGAAAACGAAGTGATCGATCCGTTTCGACTGGAATTTTCGGCAGACAAAGGGGCCATCCAGATCGTCCAGGCCTATAACGCCAAAGAAAACGCCCAATATGGTCTTCACGGCTCCATCGATGGTGAAGGACATCTCTTGGTCAAGACCTCAGGACTCTACCAGACGAAAAGCTTTGTAGTCACCGACGGCTGGCGAGAGAAGGCCTTTGATTATCAGGTGGCCTCAGAGAAATTCGATGCTCAGACGAATACTTGGTTTTACCTATCAGATATACCTGTGGATTCTACCGCCCCTTTCACCGCTTCCCCTATCAATCCTCAAGATATCACCGTTTCTTATCTCTCGAGTTCAGGGATTACTTTGGCCACAGCAAACATCTCCTTTACTTCAAACTTCACCCTTAGTGACTTCATCAATCAGCTTAATACCCTTGACCAAGACGGCGACGGAGTCGATGATTTCGTGGCAGAGATCGATGACTCTGGGAGGTTGAAGATCACCGTAAATGATCCCGACCAAGACAATGACGGCGTCCCGGAATGGAGCAAATTCCGCCTCTCAAGCTCCCTTTCTACCCCGGAAGGAAACATAACCTATTATCTTTCAAGGCGTACGATTTATCAGCAACAAGGATTTAGCCACCTCCTTCAGGGCTTTGAACCCCAGCCCGGGGACAACCGTAATGCCTTAAGGCTTTCCGATCTCTCGGATGAGAGGCGTGAGGCCTTGGGACAGGCCTCAGTCTCCGATTATTACGCCGCCTTGGTAGGTGAGGTAGGCATCGCCGGAAAGAGTGTCAAAAACGCCAAGTCCTTTATGGAGGATTTGGTCAACCAATTAAAGACCATGAGAGACAGCATCTCGGCCGTCTCGCTGGATGAAGAAATGGCCAATTTGATCAAGTACCAGCAGGCCTTTGCTGCTTCGGCCAAAATTTTAAGCGTGACCGACGAGATGCTCGATACTTTATTGGCGGCTAAACGTTAAATTTAACTACTGGAGGAGAAAATGCGTGTTGGGCTAAAGACTATGTATGATCGGATGCTCTACAACTTAAACAATCTCACCGAGGAGCTAAACAAACTCCACGCCCAAGCGGCCTCCGGGCTTAAATACGAAAAGCCTTCTGATGAGCCGGTGGATTTGGTAAGGGCTCTTTCTTATCGTAAGTCTATCAAAGAGATAGAGCGTTACCAGACTTCAATCAGGGAGGGCAAATCCTTTTTGCGTACCATGGAAAACGCTATGAAGAACCTGGAAGATGTGGTCATAAGGGCCAAAGAGCTGGCCTTAAAAGCAGCCAACGATGATCTCAATCCGGAAAACCGTAAAGCCATCGCCAAGGAAGTGAACGGCCTCCTGAAAGAGGCCTTGGCCCTGGCCAACACCAAACACGGTAGTCGCTTTGTCTTTGCTGGGAACAAGCCCACAGGTTACGACGATGGTCACCTGCCCTTTGAGCTGGAAAAGGTTCAAGTAGGTAACGACACCCGTGAGGTGGTGGTCTATCGCGGTGGAGCAGAAGACCTTTATACGGGGTATGCTACGGACCAGAAGATCTTA
>CAZKEG010000009.1:10516-15311 GCA_964551715.1 uncultured Thermodesulfobacteriota bacterium | reverse complement strand
CTGGCAAATAGTTTCCACCGTTTTGGGTAATGGTTATTTGGGTTTTCTCTGGCAAAGAGGGCTTTACCGCGGATGGCCAAAGGGGATATGCTTTCCCGGGCTTAATTGCTATTCCTGCCCAGCAGCGACCATGGCCTGCCCGTTGGGGGGGCTTCAACAAAGCCTGGCCTCTCTCCGCCTTATGCCTGGCCCAGCCTTTCACGCCGTGGCCTATGTCTTGGGAACTTTACTTTTGTTCGCCCTTACCCTTGGCCGAATAATTTGTGGTTGGCTCTGCCCTTTTGGTCTTTTGCAAGAGCTTATCTATCGTCTCCCCGTAGGGGCCAAAAGGATACCTCCTCGTCGTATACGCTGGGTTAAATACGCCCTCCTCTTCTCGTTAGTCTTCTTTCTCCCGCTGGCCCTGACGGATATCACCGGCTCCGGTAAGACCTGGTTTTGCCGCCTACTCTGCCCAGCGGGAACCCTTGAGGCTGGTATTTTTAATCTCCTTTTACGTCCTGAGCTGAAATCCCTGGTCGGCCTCCTTTTCTATTTCAAGGTATTTATCCTGGCCCTGATTATCTTCCTTTGCCTGATCTATTTTCGTTTTTTTTGTGTGGTCCTCTGTCCATTAGGGGCCTTCTACGGCCTTTGGCAACGTATCAGTTTGATAAAACTGCATTGGGAGGCCCAAAACTGTTTTGATTGCCGTATGTGTGAGGAAGTCTGCCCGGTCGGATTAAAGATTCCCGAAGAACTAAACAGTGCCGAATGTATCCGCTGTCTGCAATGTCTAAAGGCCTGTCCCTCTGGAGGCCTTCGGTTAGAAGGACCTCTAAATTTCATCAGACAAGTTGACCAACCTCAAAGATCTGCTAAAAAGCAAGGACATGCGTAAAGATGGTCGGGCCTTTGATCAATTACGATCGGTCAAGATTATTCCTGGTTTTTTAAAATACGCCGAAGGATCAGCCCTTATTGAACTGGGGGAAACCAAGGTCATTTGTAGTGTCTCTGTGGAAGAAAAGGTCCCTAATTTCTTGAAAGATACTGGTATGGGCTGGATCACCGCTGAATACGCCATGCTCCCCCGGGCAACGCATACCCGTACGGTGAGGGATTCGGTCACTGGTAAGAAAGGGCGTTCTTACGAGATCCAAAGGCTCATCGGTCGCTCTTTAAGGGCGATTGTCGATCTTACCGCCCTTGGAGAACGCACCTTTTGGGTGGATTGTGATGTCATCCAGGCCGATGGGGGGACTAGAACGGCCTCTATCACCGGGGCCTATGTGGCCCTCAGGCAGGCTGTTGATCGTCTTCTCAAAGAGGGTATCCTTACCCGTGACCCCGTCCTTGAACCGGTTGCCGCGGTCAGTACTGGGTTGGTTTCTGGAGAGATCCTCTTGGATCTTACCTATGAAGAAGATTCGGTAGCAGAGGTCGATGCCAATTGTGTCTTTACAGAAAGCGGTAAGGTGGTAGAAGTCCAAGCCACCGCGGAAAAAACACCCTTTCCCTGGGAGGTCTTTGAGCAGATGAAACAACTGGCAGAAAAGGGTATCCGAGAGCTTATCCAAATCCAAAAAAAGGCTCTAGAAAATGGCTAAAAAGAAAAGACCTGATTTTTTGGTGTTAGCCACTAAAAATGAAGGGAAAATACGAGAGTTTAAGATCTTACTCCAGGCCTTTCCTTTAAAGATAAAGAGTTTAAAAGATTACCCTGAGGCGCCGGATGTCTTAGAAACCGGAGAGACCTTCTTTGATAACGCCTTTAAAAAGGCCTATGAAATAGCCAAGGCCTTAAACGTGTTGGCCTTAGCCGATGACTCGGGCCTGGAAGTAGATGCCCTGGGCGGTGCCCCAGGGGTCTATTCCGCCAGGTATGCTGGGCCTAATGCCACGGATGAAGAAAATTATCTCAAGCTCCTCAAAGAATTAGAAGGGGTCCCTCCTAAGGAACGAACAGCGCGGTTTCGGTGTGTAATTGTGATCTGCCACCCTTCAGGGGCCTGGCTTAAGGCTGAAGGCACCTGGGAAGGTCTTATTACCACCGAGCCCCGGGGAGAATATGGGTTTGGGTATGATCCAGTCTTTCTCATTCCTGATCTCGGTAAAACGGCGGCAGAGATACCGCCCAAATTAAAAAACCAACTAAGCCATCGGGCTAATGCCTTGAGGGAATTGCTTGACTTGTTACCCTCTTTTCTTAAGGTCCTCTGAGCCGACAAAATTTTCCTTGCAGGGGTGTTGTCAACCAGGGTAATTCTCGGATAAAGTTTTAAATACGGGGCGTGGCGCAGTCTGGCAGCGCACCTGCCTTGGGAGCAGGGGGTCGGCGGTTCAAATCCGCCCGCCCCGACCATCCTTCTCTTGGAAGATTTCATGAAAAAATTTTTGAAGATTAGTGCGGGCTTATTTTTGTCTTTTTTCCTCTTGCTCGCCCTGATCATCCTCCTTCTACCTTATCTAGTAAACCTTGAGGCTATTAAATCGCGGGTCGAAAAAGAAGCTGCTCAAAAACTAAAGGCCAAGGTCCAGGTCTCTGAGCTTCGCCTAACCTTGCTTCCCAGACCAGGGCTCAAACTCAAAGGCCTTCAAATAGAAGCTCCTTCTTATCACCTGGGGATAGAAGCTGCGGCCTTGAACTTTCGCCTAAGGCCCTTGCTTGATAAACGTTTTGAAATAGAAGGCCTAACCCTTGAGAAACCAAAGCTTGAGATCTTTCTCTTTCCGGAGAAAAAAACAACATCCTTTTCCCGGGAAAAACTGGGCAAATTTTTAGACCGTGTCCCCCTGGTGAAGCTCGGTGTTCAGCACGGGGAATTGACTTTGGTTCGACAAAAAGAAGAGCTCTTTCACGCCACGGATCTTGAGCTTGAGGCGGAGATCCGAAGGGATCAGATCCTCCTTGAGGCCCGAAGCAAGAGCAAGGCCTGGGAGTCTTGGCTCCTTTCTCTCAAATTTTGGCCTGATACCGGCTTTATCGAAGGATCAACGGAGATAAGGCGTCTAGATCTCTATCATTTCCCCTTTCTCATCCCTTATCTGCCTACTCACCTAAAGACAGATCTTTCCCTTGCCCTAACCTTCCGCCGCGAAGATCAAGCCTGGCATCTGGGCTTTAAAGGCACCGCCCCTTGTGTGGCCAAGGATGAAGAGCAAAAACTCCTTTTTTCTTGCAGCGCCTTCTTAGGAGAAGCCCTCCTGCGTGCTCAGGAAAGACGAATAAAGATCAAACAACTGGTCATGAAAGTACCGGAGATCATCGCCTCAGGAGAATACCAACAGACCAAGAAAGGGGCTTCCCTTCAAATAAATCTCGAAAAAGGAGATTTTGCCGGCTGGCGGGAACGTCTTCTCCCCTTGGCCTCGAAAAACAAAGGCTTGAATACCTTTTTTAGGATCCTGCGCAAGGCCCATGTGGAAAAGGCCCAAATTACCTCCTCAGCCCCTACTCCTAAACAGCTCCTCAAGTTTGAAAACATAAGGCTTAAGGCCCAAGTAACCCAGGCTGAGTTATTTCTTCCCATCTTTCCCAAGCCCCTGGAGGTAAAAGAAGGCCTTTGTCGATTGGAAAAGCGCACTCTTTATGTGGAAAAGGCCTCTGGTACCTATCAACACAATTCTTTCCAAGATGGCCGGTTGGAAATCTATCTCTTCAGCCGGGAAAAACCCTTTTTGTTTGAGGCGAACTTAGAGGCCAAAGCCTCAGAAGCTCTGATCATAGTAAAAAGATTGGTCAAAAAAAGGCGCATCCAAGAAGAATTGGCTAAGATTAAGGAAATAAAGGGCAAGGCCTCGGGGCACCTACTTATCGAAGGAAGCCTTCGTCATCCCAAGGTAAGCTTTACCATCAAACCCCAAGAGGTCCGTCTCTTCTACCAGAGACTCCCTTTCCCTTTAGCCTTGCATAAAGGAACTATCTCCTATGCCCGGCGGCGAGTAGACTGTTTAAGCCTTGATCTCTCGCTCCCTAAGACCCGTCTCCAAAGTCTCTCTGGTAGTCTCTCCTTTGCCCAAAAACCGGCCTTTTTAAACCTAAAAGAGGCCCGAGGGAGTATTTGGGTCTCAGAACTCAACGCCTTCTTGGGACTTAACTCTTCTCTTCGCCCTTTTCTTAAAAAGAATTATCTTAAAAGCGGGCGCCTTCATCTCATCCGGGCTCTGTTTAAAGGCCCCTTTACTTGGCCTAAATTCCGGAAAGAGCTTGTCTTTGAGGCCCAGGCCGAGGATGTTTCTATCGTCAATGTCCGGTTACCTGGAGAGTTTAAGATAAAAAGGGGTTTTTTGCGTTATGAAAAAGAACGTCTTTCCTTTGGCCCTCTGAAAAGCTCTTTGCTTGACGCCTCAGGGCTTATTTCCGGTGAGATTTCTCCCCTCTTTGGAGACAAACCTACCATCTATCTTAAAGGGCGTTTTGAAGCCGGCCCCCGGTTTACAGACTGGATCTTTGAGAAGGGAAAAATCCCTAAAAATCTCTATCCGGTCCTGCCTTTAGAGGCCTCTCAATTTGAATTTTCCCTGACTCCAAAAGACCTCAAATTGTCTGGCACCTTTATCACCGCCAAAAAGGCCACCATTAAACTCACTTTAGAGAAGAAAAAAGACCTCCTCCGAGTCCCTAAACTGGAAATCCTGACCGAGGAAAAGACCGTTGATCTGGGTTTTTCCGCTGAACCAGAAAAAATAACCTTTTATTTCCGTGGTCGTTTGGGGAAAAAAGATCTGGAAAAGGTCTTGGCCAAGCCCTGGCCGAGATTAAACACATTAGAAGCCCAAATCAAAGGAGAATATTATCCCCATTCTCTCATGC